>CP067345.1:773709-1090563 GCA_020641055.1 Clostridioides sp. ES-S-0010-02 | reverse complement strand
AAAAATTCAACTTTAGATATTTCTGCAAGATTTCTATCATTTGCTGTTGTAGCTGTTATTTTTATTGTTATCTTTTTTACTGCTACTTGTTTACCAAGATTTATTACTATATCACTATTTTGAACTTCTGCATATGTTTCTACTGCTGACCTACCATATGTAGATGTTGTAGAATTATCATCTTTGCTGATATTGTCTTCTTGTTTTGATGTATCTTTGTCTGAGTCAGACTTATCTGTTGATGAATTTTCTTTATCGTTGTTTTCTTTATCAGTTGTATTTGAATCTTCTTTATCATTTTTTTCTTCTTGATTATTGTCTAAATTATTATCAGACTGCTCTATATTTTCATCTTTATTATTTGTTTCTTCTTGCTCATTATTTACTTCCTCTTGCTTCTGCTCTTCTTTTAAAGTTTCTACATATTCTTTATTTTCATAAGGAATCTGTTGAACATTATCATCTTTATCTGTAACTTCAACTATTCCTTTTGCTGGAGCATTCCCTTCAGGTGCTTTTATATTTATGACTTCCATATCAAGTGCTTCTGATAAAGCTATATCCATTACTGCTGGTTTTTCTTCTGATATCTTATCATCTGCATTTGCTGGAGATATTTTAACTCCACTATTCTCTCCACTGAATAAATCCTCTACAGTACCTTGAATATTTGTATCACTGTTTTTTTCTAATGTTACTTTACTTGTATCTACTATAGGATTGGTAGATACTATACTATCTAGGCTTTTTTCATCTTCACTTTGCCCTAAATTTTTCTGAACATAGTCTAAGTCAGCAATATCTACCTTTCCATCTCTATTTAAATCATATTCACTTTTATTTGAGTTTATATTTTTCAATACATCCTCATAATCCTTCTTATCAACTTTCCCATCATTATTCACATCACCCATCAAGAATAGTTCATAGTTTAGAGGTTTATTTTTATCATCTACACTTGCTCTATTACTTAACAAAACTCTTTGTGAATAACTTGATATATCAATGTCCTTAATTTCCTTACTCTTGAATCCTCCTCCAGAGACTTCTACATTATATTTTCCAACAGGTAAATTATTAAATACAATATTATAATATGATATATTTTCATCTTTATTTTTTATTTCACTTCTACTTGCAGATAGTTTTTTTATAGTATACTCTATGTTATCTGCCCCAATATTTAATGTTCCTGAATCTTTTTCTCCAAGCTTTATTATTCCACTGTTATTACTATCATCTTTTAATTCCAATTGTGTATTAGTTATACTTTCTGATTCATTATTTTTTATTGGAAGTGAAAAATTTAAATCTACTTCAAGATTCCCCTTTAACTTCTCTGTAACTGATTTTTCAACTGCCCTTAACTTCCCCTCTAAGATAGGTTCTGCAAAAACGTTTAGTGGTGCACTACACATTGATACTGCTAGTACACAAGATATTGCTTTTTTCATGAAACAACAATCCTCCCTCAATAAATTTCTAATTTCTCATGAATTTAAATACTATAGTTTCAGACAATAAAAAAAGACACTCAAAGAGAATCTTAATTATAAAATAAAAAGACTTTACTCTTTTTAGCAACTGGCTGATATGGCTTTAAAAGCTTTAACCCCTATAGTTTTGCGTCATTAAGTTTCCCTAATTTTGCCATTTAATTTTCACTACTTTCTTACCCATTTTATACCATATTTAAACTTTTTGATACAATTTTTTCACTAAATTTTAAAAAAAATAACATTTATATTATTGTATTAATATAAATGTTATTTTCCATTATAATTTTATTATTTATATATTATTTTCTCACAGCTATCATTTTGTGTGTAGTTACATTTTGTAAGATACCTAAATCATAACAAATATTTATTCTTTATATCTTCCATAAAACTCATGTGTTGCGTATATAGTCTTATCCCCCGTTATGGCTATTCCAAATCCCATTATTTCATATCCTTTATGTAGCATATTGGTACCTTCTTCAGGATTTGTCTTCCACTCATTGAAAATAAAATTTCCTATATCATCTGCATCTCTATTTGTATAAACGGGTTTATCTGGAATTTTATATTTAATTATATTTTCACCTTGAACTGCAACATATCCAGATTTAATCTCACTCCAATCTAAGTACTTTAGAAAAGTAGAGTATGAGTTTTTGCCATTTATTGTGTGAGATAAAGTCTTCTTATTTGCCATTAAATTAGACCAATCATTTGCTAATCCCTCTAATCTACTTGCTACAGATAACTCTTTTACTCCGTTTTCTTTTCTATATTGTCTTATATGAGCATACACTTTTCCCTTTATTCTGTCCTTAAATGCTCTATCATTTGGATTATAATATAGTCCTTGTTGATTTGGAGAAGCTTGATTTATACACTGTTTGATTACATTCTGATTTATCCCTCCAAGTACTGTAAGTTTATCTGCTCCACTTAAAACACTCTTATTGCTACCATTTTCCACTAATACTACAGGAGCATTTTTTGCTATTGTAGAAGCAACTAATGCATCCGTTAATTGTAGACCCTTGCTTAAGTAAAACTCTTTACTGTTTTTATAAAACTCTTGTATAACTCTCTTATTGGTGTCAAATCTATCTGTTCCACCTAACCTAACAGAATTTGTACTTTTGACCAATTCATCACTTATTATTTCACTAGTACCAAGTGCATAACTCTTTAATCCTGTAGTATCAAACCCTACACTATTTCCATCTGTAAGTATTATAGGTACTCCATCTCTTGCCGCTACTGGTGATGCACTTATCGCATCTGCTTCTCCTGTGACTCCATTAGCTATAATTACCTTATCAATAGGCTTGATTTCTTTAATTTTCTCAGCTATTTTTACGCTCGTATCAAATCTATTTTCACCAAATATTCTTTGTACAACCTTCTTTTTAGAAAGTAATTGATTTTCAATATTTTTACTTATTGTCGATTCTGAACCTATTATATATACAGTGTTTGCTTTGTTCAGTCTTTCCATAGTAGTACTTGGAATTTGATTTTGTTTTGTCATTAAAATAGGCGCATTTAAAGCTCCAGCTAAACCACTTGCACTAAGACCATCTGCCAAGCTATTATCTGAATTAATTAGTATTGCTGTATTATAGCTTTGTTTATCTGCTATTTTTGCTGCTGTTTCATACCTGTCATTACCTTTTATTTGTTCAACGGATGTCAACGCATTTACTATAGGAGTATTTACCATTACTAAAGATAGTGTAAGTCCTATAGCTAATATCTTTTTACTATTCTTCATATTATTATTTACCCCCAATATATTTTTCGTATTTTTTATCAATAATTTTATCCATTCTCAATAAAAAGTTACAGTTTTGTTACCATATTTTATATATAATACCATAGTTATCCATATAACTCAAATACTATAATTAAAGTCTTTATTCTCCGTAAATTCAAAACATTATAACTTATTTTATTTAATTAAGTAATAAATTCAAAATAATATATGTTAATAAGATGTTTAATCATTATAAACAATATCATTTATAATAATTTTTTTATAATATGAATTTTACAGTATTATAATCAAAAAATAAAAAAATAAGATATCTCAAATTAAATCTAAATGAGATACCTTATTGTTATTCTTTACTGTTATTCTTTTCATTTCATTATTTGTATATATTTTATATTGTAGACATCATATATTATCTAAGCATCTTGTATAAATGTACATTATAGACATTCTATATTATCTAAACAAACTTATAGTATCAATTTTTATATACTATTAGTTCTTATTTAAATAAGTTTATTTTTTCTGCTATTTTCTCAATAGCATTTTTAGCTATTCCTTCACCTATTTGTACTAACTTAGTTGCATTTTTAAGTCTTAACTCAACTACTTCTTCCTGTGACTTAGAAAGTTCTTCTGTAGTTAATACTATTGGTGCTTTTGAACTAGCTGCAAGTGGTGCTGCTGTAAGTGCATCAACTAATTGTCCATTTCCACCTACATAACCGTCTTTTGCAACATATGCTTTAGTTGCTCCTGCATAGTACTTGTTGATTACTTTAGCATTAGTATCTTTTCTGTTTTCTCCAGCTAGTCTTTCAACTTTGTTGTTTAAATCTATTTCCACTAATTTATCTTCAACTTCTTTTGATACAGAATTCTCTCCACCAACAATTTCTAATTCTTTTCCTTTTAATAATTTTTCAGCACTTGCATCTAACTCGTTACCTGTAACTATTATTGGAGCTCCAAATTGAGCAGCTCTAGCAGATATACTCATAGCATCTGCTTCTCCATTTCCACCTACTACAAATGCAGTTTTAAATGTATCTTTTAATTGTTTTGCTATTTCTAAAGAAGTTTCAAATCTATCATCTCCAGAAACTCTCTCAACTTTACTTACACCCAATTTAGAAAGTTTTTCTTCAGTTTCTTTTGATATTTTAGATTCTCCACCTACTATATATATTTTCTTAGAAGATAAGTTACTTCCAAGTACTCTTAATATCTCAGCTTCTATTTCTGATGGTAATGAATCTTTTTTAGATAATAGTATTGGTGCATTTTTTTGAGATGCAAGTGGTGCTGATGCTAATCCATCAACTATAGCATCTTCTCCAACTAAAATTATTGAATCTGCTTCTCCATCTTTGAATCTTTCCTTACTAACTTCTACTGCTGTTGTAAATCTTGAATCTCCAGATAAAACTTCTACTTTTAATTCTTTTCCGTCTTTTACATCAGTTAGTACTTTGTGTAAATCTCTAACTAATTTATGGTTTTTACTTGATACACTTATTGTTTCTGGCTTTTCATTTGTCTTACTTAAAACCATATCAAAGCTTGACTTTTCTGGCTTATCTTTGTCATCACTATTTTCTTGTTCTTGAGTAAGTATTGCTTCATTCTCAAATGTTAAAGTATATCCATTTTTAACTTTATTAACTATTTCTCTACCTAATGTAGTTAATCTAACTCCATCAAATAAATCTTCTGCTGATATGTCTTGTAAATCTGCATTTTTAACTGTTATTGTATGTAATTCTTTTGATTCTATATCGCTGTAACGCTTTTCATAGCCTTCAAAAGTACCTTCTTCTGATGTTACTGGTTTTGCAAAGTCTAAATGTTGGTCTCCTACATTTACTGTAATTGTATTTTTTGAATCTTTTGCTCTTTTTACTTCAACTGTACTAGTAGACTTTATAGTTGCTGTTAACTTGCTATCAGAATCTTCTGCTAAAGTTGCATTGAAAGCATTAACTGCATCTACTATTTCTTGAGCTGTTTTGTAGTTTTCAATTTTATAGTCAACTACTTTTCCACCTATAGTTTGATGGCCTTTATCTTGTATAGTAACTTTTAAACTTTGTCCTTCTACTAATGAGTTTATCTTGTTTTGTAATTGAGTTGCATTAGTTAAGTTTACATTATCTACTTTTATATCATAAACTCTATCATTTACATTTGCTCCTGCTTTTGTCTCTTCAAACTTAATCTCTAATGCTTTTCTAACCTCTTCGATTAGTTTAGTAGAATCTTTTGCACTTACTGTGTAATTTTTATCAACATTTTCTGACACAGTGTTGTCTGCGAATATTGGTGCTGCTGCACTCATAACTGTAGCTCCTGCCATTACTATTGCCATACTTCTCTTTTTGTTACTTAACATATTTATGTCCTCCGAATATTGTATTTAATTTTTTATATTCGTATTTCCCACATATAGATAATATTATATATAATATTATTTATCAATACATTTTATAAGTTTACATAATTTACTAATGCATATATTAGAAATATAAGAATAAAAAGTTAGATTTTGAATATATAAAAAATTAAACACTAACAAGTCAAACCTTATTTTTTATAAACATATTAAACATTTTATATGGAGACAAAAAATAAAAAAGGATACCTCATTAATGATAAAAGAACCATTTTGAGATACCCTCTTACAAACAACTAAATCAATAATTTTCTATCTTTCACACTCTTGATTTGCAACTGTACAAGAAGTTTTACAAGCTGATTGACAAGAAGTTTGACACTCTCCACATCCACCTTTTGCAGCACTTTGCTTTAAAGTAGCTTGAGATAAAGTTTTTACATGTTTATTTTCCATTTTCAACGCCTCCATTTCTAATTGTTTCCTATTGATTATATCACAAAACCACTTTAATATAAACTCTATTTAAAATTGACACCTAATACTCCTCCAATACCTCCTGCTGCTGATATAAGCAATAACTTATAAATCATTCCTACTTCAAATATGAAGCTCTCTTGTGCTAAAAACACAGTCAAAAAAATACACACTATGTACAAAAGTCCAACTAAAAGTCCATACATAAGTCCCTTTTCTTGCATGTGTTTTGAAGTGTAAAAACCGCCTATAGCTGCAGAAATAGTAGTTATAAATGATGCAACCATAGTTATATTATCTCCACCGATATCTGTAAATGTCAAAAATAAGTTATACACTAATAAAACAGCCAAAGTTATTATATATGCATATCCCAAACCTTTAAAAATATAATTAGATTTTCCCATAAAAAAACCTCCTCTCAAATTAATATATATTCGAGAAAAGGCTTTTAAATTACTATTTTACTGTTCTTCTATTTCTTCTTTTCTAGATTGAACTGTCCCTATAGCCCATTTTTCAAATGGAACTTTAGTTCTGTTTGGTCCTAATTCTAATATTACAACATCATCTTCAACTTTAGCTACATTAGCTACTATTCCACCTATTGTAATGACTTTGTCTCCTACACCTAGGCTACTTCTCATTTCTTTCAATTGTTTGTCTTTTTTCTTTTGAGGTCTAATCATTAGGAAATAAAAGATTGCAATTACTACTACCCATAGACCTATACTCATCATTATTTGTTGCTGTGGCATTAATTTTTCACTCCTTTGTAAATTATACTCTTTTGCAAATCGTAATAAATGTTTATACAACAATTTACTTTCTTTAGCTTTGAGTACTATTGAATATTATATATTAAAATGATTATAATTAATAGTGCAAAACCTATATTTCATATCCATATTTTGCAAAAAATTCATTTCTAAAATCAAGTAATCTATCTTCCATTATTGCTTGTCTTATTTGTTTCATTAAATTTAGTAAAAAGTGAAGATTATGAGTAGTTATCAATCTTGCACCCAGTATTTCATTTGCTTTTACAAGATGTCTTATATAGGCTCTTGAATAATTTTTACAAGCATAACAATCACATTCAGGGTCAAGTGGAGTAAAGTCTTCAGCATAAGTTGCATTTCTAACTACTACTTTACCTTGACTAGTCATTGCAGTTCCATTTCTAGCTATACGAGTAGGTAAAACACAGTCAAACATATCTACTCCTCTTATAACACCTTCCACTAAATCATCTGGACTACCAACTCCCATTAAGTATCTTGGTTTGTCCTTTGGCATAAATGGAGTTGTGTGTTCTAGTACATCGTACATAAGTGGCTTTGGTTCTCCAACACTAAGTCCACCAATCGCATATCCAGGTAAATCAATGCTTGTTATTTCTTTCGCTGATTGCTCTCTTAAATCTTTATACATTCCACCTTGTATTATACCAAATAAAGCTTGCTTGTCTGTATTATTATGGGCATCTTTACATCTTTTTAACCATCTTGTTGTTCTTTCTAATGAATTCTTTACATACTCTCTATCTGCTGGGTATGGCGCACACTCATCAAATGCCATCATTATGTCTGAACCTAACGCATTTTGTATTTCCATAGCTTTTTCTGGAGTTAAAAAATGTTTTGAACCGTCTAGGTGTGACCTAAATTCTACACCTTCTTCTTTTATCTTTCTCAAAGGCCCTAAGCTAAATACTTGAAATCCTCCACTATCTGTAAGTATTGGCTTATCCCAGTTCATAAACTCATGAAGTCCACCAGCTTTTTTTATAAGTTCATGTCCTGGTCTCATATATAGATGATAAGTGTTACTAAGTATTATTTGTGAGCCAATCTCTTTTAATTCTTCTGGTGTCATAGACTTTACTGTTGCTTGAGTCCCAACAGGCATAAATATTGGTGTTTCTATAATCCCATGTGGCGTGTGTAATCTTCCAAGCCTTGCACCACTTTGTTTACAAGTTTTTATCAGTTCGTATCTTACTGCGTACATAAATATCTCCTTAATAATTTTTATTTCTAGTTATTCATAACATATATTTTCACTAATCTAAATATCTAATATATTTTCTAAATAGATTTATCTTTATCTTCTTTACTTTGTTGTTCTTTGATTGCTTCTTCATCATGAATACTCGTTATATTAAGAGCACTCTTGTCTTTTGTTACTAAAAACTTTTTTATAGCAAATAGTCCTGCAATAGCTATAACTCCAATTAAAACATCTATCATTCCTTCATTTTTAGGAAGCAATAACATTTTTCTAGCTATAGCATATAGTAGTGCCTCAATAAATGCTCCTGGTATATGAAGTGATAGCATTACTACAAGCTCAACACCTATCACCAAAAGTAATATTTGTGCTAAGAAATCATTAAGCTGACTGTATTGTACTGGGTTTTGAAAATCAACTATATATGCTCCCCACATAAGTCTTAATACATCTATTGTACCTAAAAATACTGCTATTAAAACTACTACTGCTAATACACGTTCAAAGATAAAAGCAATCTTTAATATAGGGTTATTCTTTTTTTGTTTTTGTAAGCTATGCATCTATTCCCTCCCTACTTTATAATCATAGCATCTCCAAAACTGAAGAATCTATATCTTTCTTTTACTGCCTCATTATATGCATTTAAAACATTTTCTTTTCCACAGATAGCACTTACTAACATGATTAAGGTAGACTCTGGTAAATGGAAATTAGTTATAAGTCTATCCAAAACCTTAAATTTATAACTTGGATATATAAATATATCTGTCCATCCACTAGTTTCTTTCATCTTGCCATTTTCATCACAAGCTGATTCTATAGTCCTACAACTAGTAGTTCCAACACATACTACATTGTTCCCATCTTTTTTTGCTTTATTTATTTTGTCAGCTGCCTCTTGACTAACCATATAATACTCTGAATGCATCTTATGATTTAAAACATCATCCACTTTTACTGGCCTAAAAGTACCTAAACCAACGTGTAAAGTTATAAATGCTATATCTACACCTTTTTCTTTTATTTCATTTAATAATTCTTCTGTAAAGTGTAAACCTGCTGTAGGTGCCGCTGCTGAGCCATTATGTTTTGAGTAAACAGTTTGGTATCTTTCTTTTTCCTCTAATCTAGCAGTTATATATGGAGGAAGTGGCATATTTCCAAGCTCATCTAAAATCTCTTCGAAAATTCCATCATAATGAAACTTTATAATTCTTGAACCTTCATCTGATAAATCTACAACTTCTCCAATTAATTTCCCATTTCCAAAGGAAAACTTAGTTCCCACTTTTGCTCTTTTACCTGGCTTTACTAAAGCTTGCCAAGTATCTTCCTCTGTTCTTTTTAATAATAAAAATTCAATTTTTCCACCAGTCTCAAGTTTTTCCCCTATTAATCTAGCAGGTATAACTCTAGTATTATTTAAAACTAAACAATCTCCTGGATTTAAATATTCTATTATATCTCTAAATACTTTATGCTCAATTTCTCCTGTTTCTTTATCTAATACCATCAATCTTGAACTAGCTCTATCTTCTATAGGAACTTGAGCTATAAGTTCCTGTGGTAAATCAAATTTAAAATCACTTGTTTTCAATGTCAAACTTCCTCTCTTAAAATTTCTCTAGCTACAATAATATCAAAAAAACAACTTATTTTCTACAATATTACCATAATCTATCAATAAATCCCTATTTTTAACATACAGCATATCCACAATATATAGATATTTTTCCACGTTATACACGTCTTATCCACAATATATAGATACAGTACACACATTTTTCCTTGTATTTATCCACAGTATCTACAGATATAATTACCATTTTGTGGATATGTTTGAATTTTTGCCCATTTTAGAAATATTTTAATTTAATGATTATTTTTTTAATTGATACCTCTTTCTTCTATTCTTATCTATCGCTAGGATAAGGTATTTTTAGATGTTCATAGGCTAATGGCATGGCTACTCTACCTCTAGGCCCTCTATTTATAAACCCTAGTTGAAGTAAATACGGCTCATACACATCTTCTATTGTATTTCTATCTTCACCAATTGAAGCTGCTAACGTATCAAGACCTACAGGACCACCCCTAAATTTTTCTATTATAGTTATAAGAAGCTTTTCATCCACAAAATCAAGACCTAAATTATCAACTCCTAAAAGTTCAAGAGCATCCTTCGCAACTTCATCAGTTATCCTTCCATCAGCCCTAACCTGTGCAAAATCTCTAACTCTTTTTAGCAATCTATTTGCTATTCTTGGAGTTCCTCTTGAGCGTTTTGCAAGCTCTAAAGCTCCTTGAGATTGTATTTCTGCATCTAAAATATTTGATGACCTAAGCACTATTTTTGAAAGTTCATCAACTGTATAATAATCTAATTTACAAATAACACCAAATCTATCTCTAAGTGGATTTGTAAGCATACCAGCTCTTGTAGTAGCTCCAATAAGTGTAAACTTAGGAAGGTCAAGCCTTATACTTCTCGCAGATGGTCCTTTTCCTATTATTATATCTAAACAAAAATCTTCCATTGCTGGATACAATACTTCTTCAACACTCCTATTGATTCTATGTATCTCATCTATAAATAAAACATCATTTTCATTCAAATTTGTAAGTATAGCTGCTAAGTCTCCGGCTCTTTCTATTGCAGGTCCTGATGTAATCCTCAAATTTACTCCCATCTCATTAGCTATTATACTTGCTAGTGTAGTTTTTCCAAGCCCTGGTGGTCCATATAAAAGTACATGGTCTAACTGCTCATTTCTTGATTTTGCTGCCTCTATAAATATACTAAGTTGCTCTTTGGATTTTTCTTGACCCAAATAATCTTCTAGTGTTTTTGGTCTTAAACTATTTTCTATATCTATATCTTCCACCTTCATAGTAGAAGTTATTATCCTATTTTCATCTTCAAAATCTTGCATTTATACCCCTCCTTCCGTAATTTTGCAAATCTACTTTATTTTAAATATTATTTTACATTCACAAATTAAATGCTACTTCATAGATTTACTCATTATATATGTAAGTGCTTTTTTTATAATGTCTTCTGTATTCATACCATCTTTTTTACATTTTTGAACTGCCTCTTTTGATTCTGCTAAGGTATACCCCAAAGCTACAAGTGCATCTATAGATTCATCTTGAGATATGAAAGTAGGTTTTTGTGATAATAATGTTGGTTCAAAGTCTATATTATTTTTATCTACTTTATCTTTAAGTTCTAAGACGATTCTCTCTGCTGTCTTTTTACCAACGCCTGGAGCTTTAGATAGTTTCCCAACATCTTCGCTTAAAATATAAGCTCCTAGTTGCGCTGGTGATGCAAATGATAGTATTGAAAGCCCCACCTTAGGTCCTATTTTTGATACAGATGTAAGCAATTCAAACATCTTTAATTCTTCCCTGCTTGCAAAACCGCAAAGACTCATATCATCTTCTCTTACTATTAGTTTAGTATATATTTTTGCAGTATTCCCTATTTGCAAATTCATTATTGTATTGGATGACACATTTATCTTATATCCTATATCATTGTTTTCAACAACTATACTGTCTATATAAATTTCTTCTACTGTACCTTTTATATAACTATACATACTTCCCACCTATATTCTTTAAAGTTTTTTCAAGTTTATTTGAATGAGCATGGCAAATAGCCACAGCTAGAGCATCTGCAACATCATCTGGCTTTGGAACTTTTTTTAAACTTAAAAATGAGGTTACCATCTGTTGAACTTGTGCTTTGTCTGCTCTACCATATCCAACTACACCTTGTTTTACTTGAAGCGGAGTGTATTCATATATTGGTTTACCATTATGTGCACAAGCAAGCATAGTAACCCCTCTAGCCTGTGCTACTGTTATAGCAGTCTTTACATTCTTGTTAAAGAATAGTTCCTCCATTCCAACTTCATCTATATTGTAATTCTTTACTATTGTATCAATTCCTTTATATACAAGTTCTAACCTCTTAGAGATATCCATATGCGCAGGTGTTGTCACTGCCCCATAATCTATTACTTTAAATTTACTATTTTTATATTCAATTATACCATATCCAACTATGGCTATACCTGGGTCAATCCCCAATATCATCATTTTAAAAAAATCCTCCTAAAAATAAAAGAAATACCAAAATGTATTTCTCATAAAAACTTATGTTCTAAATTATTATACCCTGAACCTCCCACGACTAAAATCGCAGAGTTCGATTACGTTCAAAATAACCTAAGCTACTTTGATACGTACAGGCGTGTCCAGTTCGCCCCTACTGTATAGTCCATCTAAGGACACAACATTACTTTTTCTCAAAATATTTAATGCACCATTAACATCAGCATTTAAAATCATTCCTTTTTTAGTTTGATACAATCCTCTTTTAATTCTTTTTCCAGAGAACTCATACTCCTTTGGATTATCGTCATTATAAGCTGGTATAATATCTTTATCAAAAAAGCTAGCTTTGGAAGTATAACTTTCTTCTTGTTTTAAAAAAGTAATTCCATATAGTTTACATAGATATTCTAATTTATCACGTAATTTACCAAAAGGAATATGTACAAATGTTTGATTATTAACTTTCCCTATATTACTTCTGTATTGAAAAGTTTCATTATACCCACAAACTAAAATACCAATATCATTTTTTAAACAATAATTAATAATAATACGAGCTGTTTTAGCCATATAATCATTTACTTTATTGTTTCGATTGCGAGTATTCGATTTTTGTCGATTGGTATTTCGTTTTACATAACCCTGTAAATCTTTAATACTTTGAAGTCGTGCATTTTGTTTATTATACCATTGATTTATTGATTTTAAACGCTTTCCATCAACAATAAAACTTTCACCAGTAGAAGTAATACAAGTTGCTAAATTATTAATTCCAAAATCAATTGCTAGTACTTTGTTTTTATTTAATTTTCTTTGTTCTTCTTTCACTTCGTAAGTGTATTGAATTTCAAAGAACCTAGCTTTTGCTTTTGGTATAATACGAATTTCCTTAATTTTCTTATCTTTAAGAATTGGCGGAATCGTTATTATAACTTTTTTATGTTCTTTTCCAAATTGACGTGAATATGGAATTATTAATTGATTATTATTTAATCGAACAAAACCAATGACAAGTGTAGTAAATCCATCTTTTGGAAGATAATGTGGTAATTTTATATCTTTGAAAGAATATTTACCTTTTTTCACTAATTTAAGTAGTCCAAAAAAAGACTTAAATGAACTATCTACTTCCTTCAAAATTTGTTGAGCCATATTGGAATTTAAGTTTTTGTAATTAGGACTATCTTTCAGAAGAACATAATTCTTTTCATAATTTAGATATTCGCCTTCTTGGAAGTAATATTGCCTAATATTATAGATTGCTTCATTAGCTAAATTTTTAGCTATACGAGAAAGCTCTTTAATATTCTTATAATCTTCCTTTGAAAGATGTTTTACCTGCTGTTTTACAGTTAAATACATGATATATATCACTTCGCTTTCTAAGATGATTATAACATATCTTTACTGTAAAGCCAATGTTTTGGTAAAAAACAATGACAGTAGAGAAAATTTAACCTGTAGCTAAATTCTACATTAATCGTATTAGAGGTTGTCGTTCACATAAGCTTTAGGGGTTTCCAGCAATTCAAGTGGTATATTGGATAGATTGTTTACTATCTCTATGTACAAACTTCTCTATACGCTTACTATTTCCCTAATTCATCTCATGACTAAAGTCACGAGTATTCTTAGAGATTTAATAAAATCAAATAAAAAAGTTATATCAAAGCGAACTTCTCACTCCAATATAACTTTTATATTTAGTACAAATAAATTATTGTATTTTAATAGGCATTAAATATGTTTTGAATCTTAATATCAATTTGAAATATTAACTTGCAAAATCTTCTAATCTTGAATAGGCCTCTTCCTCTGTATCCATAACTACACCTTTTTTAAGTTCATCTTGAACAGTCTTAGGAAGTGAATCTACTCTTATTTTAGTTTTTTCTACTAATGTTTTATTTCCACTATCATCATATTTATACAATGCTATATTTCCATTATCATTTTCAATTGTATATTTACCTTTTATAGTAGTGTTCATTGCTTGTACATCTTTATTATCACTGTTTTTAGATTCTACTAAGATGATTTCATTTTTATCCATACTCTTTATTGTTTTAGTTGGATATTCTTGCTTAAAATATGATACTATTTCTGATTTTGTCTTATCTAATAATGACTCTGGAACTACTCCAGCCATTGTAAGTACTCTCTTATAGTTAGTTTCATTCTCACCTTCGCTTTGAAGCCAAACTTCACAGTTTTTATTTAATCCAAAAGCTTCTTTTGATTCTTCATTCATATTCGCACTAGCACTTACAACTTTACCAGTTTGAACTCCATTATTTTTTAACTTTGTTCCTATATAAACTCCACTACTTAATACAAATACTCCTACTAGTACTAATGCAGATATTTTCCAAGGAAATAATTCTTTTTTCTTCTTTTCAAACATTGATTACGCCTCCTTTTTCTATTATTTTCTCCAAGCTGTAAGTTTTTATACAATTTAGGTAAATTTTAGAAGAAAATATATCTGTATTTCAAATTAATCTAAAAATAGATATCTTCTAAAAGGAAGTTTTCTCTTAAATGTTATATTCTTGCAATTATATGGACATAATTTATAATAAATAATAGTTTAGGAGGTAATAACTTTGGAAAGAATCAATTGTAATGTAACTAACTGCTCACATAATAACAGCCATATATGTTATGCAGATAAAATTTTTATAAATGGTGAACAAGCTCATAATGATAGACATACTTGCTGTAGTTCGTTTTTAGATGAATCTATTTATAGTAATCTATCTAATAATGTTAACAATAGAAATTGTGAAGAATTAGTTTGTAGTGTCAAGACTTGTAAGTATAATAAAGATGGTAGCTTATGTAATCTTGATAATATAGTAGTAGCTCCTGAAACTGATAGAGTAAATCTTTACACTGAAACATGTTGTTCTAGTTTTAAATGTAAATAAACAAAATATAAATAATATAGGGTGTCAAAGGTAATCAAAACAATATACTGTAGAGTATCTACAGATATTGATTTGATTATACTTGACACCCTTATTTATTTTAAATAAAATCTCATTATTATAGTTTTGCATATAATATTATAATTGCAATTAAATTTGATAAATTTCTATAAATTGGTATAATCAATATGTAAATTAAATTTAAAGTAATATAGTTAATTGTGAAAGAAAATACCAGATATATAGTATTATATAATGTTATATTAACTAGAAATGAGGTGCTTATGAGTACATTTTATATCCAATTTCTTTATTTTGTAATTTATAGTTTTATAGGGTGGTGTTGTGAGACTACATATTGTTCTGTTTTACAAAAACAATTTGTAAATAGAGGTTTTTTAAATGGGCCATTTTGTCCTATATATGGATTTGGAGCACTAGCAATAGTAGCTACATTAACTCCTTTTGTTCATAATATTCCCTTATTATTTGTGTTTAGTATAATTATCACCAGCATAATGGAGTATTTTACAAGTTTTGTATTAGAAAAAATATTTAATATGAAGTGGTGGGATTATTCCAATCACAAGTTCAACATTCATGGAAGAGTGTGCCTAGAAAATTCACTTATGTTTGGTGTGTTGTCATTAATTGTAATGCTGATAATACATCCTATTGTAGTTGATTTCATAGATTATATTCCTAAAAATATACTATTTATTCTTGGTATATCCATAGAAATTTATTTTGTTTTAGATTTAATAATTACAGTACACACAATTTTACAATTAAATGGTAAATTAAAACAAATCAATCTTATAATTAAGGAATTAAAAGATAAAAAGGAATACTACAAAATTATTACACAAGAAACTATTGAGAATAAACTTGAGACTTTGGTTGAAAATAGACTTGAGACTTTAGAGGATAGATTTGAAATATTAAAAGAAAGAGAAAATTATCGTTATGCTAAAAATAGAATTGAAGAACTTAAAAACAAGCTTAATACTCTACTATCTAGTCACAAATTACTTCATAGACGTATTATTAAGGCGTTCCCTAATATAAGCTCTAATAAGCATAAAGATATTTTAAATAAAATCAAAGAAGATATTAAATCAATCAAAAAAAATAAATAATCTAAATTATATGCCATATTATAATATAAATATTTATAAATACAAATAAGGTTTAGAATATTATTGATAATATTCTAAACCTTATTTAATATATTCTAAAACTTACTATTGACTTATCCTTATTTTTAAATCAAATCTTCTAGCCCATTAATACTTCAACAGCTTCTCTAAGTGTACTAACTTCTCCAACATTGCCAGGGAAAATTATATATGGCATATTAGGAAATTTACTTTCTTCTCCTGTCATCCATACTGGTATACCAGGTTTTATTTGACCCATTACAGTAGCCTTTTTTACTTTTAGTGCCTTAGTTCCAACATCACTAGATGTAATTCCGCCTTTTGCTATAATAAAATTTGGTCTTACATTAAGCATACCAACTATACTAGTTACAGCATCCGAAATTTCTACAGAAACCATAAGTTGTTTATCTTTATCATTCGTATCTAAATCAAAACGCTCACGTCTAGTATACACAGCAACAGTCTTTCCATTAGTTATTTTCTCTTCTACAACTTGTATAACTCTTTTTACTTCATTTTTTAATCCATCTTCTCTCAAAACTAAATGTTGATTAAACTCTATAAATTCTATAGGATGTTTACAATTTTTAAGTTCTTCTAGTTGTTGAGTAGTTTTATTTACATGTGAACCAACAAGTATAATACCTCCATTAGTATTATCTTTTGATACTAATTCCTCTTTAGTAAGTAATTCCTTATCACTTACACCTCCAAGTATCTTTGTTATAGCAGCAGCGCTTCTAAATATAAATTCTTTGCCACTGTTTACTGCACGTATAAACGCAATTGTAAATACCTTTACATCTACATAATCTATTGCATTTACAATGATTTTGTTGAAATTCTTTGCCATTTTAAGCTTTTCTGTTATCCTATCAATATTTAAACTTCTAAGTTCCTCTAATGAAACGTATATCATATCACTAGATTTATATTCTCCATTTGTTTTTTCTTCACACCATTCTCCTATATCAGAAGATTTATATCCAAAAGATTTATCTTTTGCAAATTCAGTCATTCCCGCTGGTACAAGCATTTCTCCTTCTTTTACATAATGCACATTGTCTATCGTAAATCTTCCACCTTCTTTGAAAAATGGCATTATTATTTCACCATCAAATATTTTCCCTGATAATTTTTCCACCTCATTTTTCAACAGATTAGTTTCAAGAGGATAATGCCCCCTCATTGTTGAATCACTTCGGCTTATAATAATAAAATCCTTATTAACTTTTTGAGAAATATCCACAATATTTTTTGAAATTTTCTTATGCACTTCTGTTGTTTGAGAAACTGTAAATCCCCTTGAGTTAGTAAGTATAAAAAACATACTATTTTCTTCATCAAAACCTTGTTCTATGCTATTCTTATCCCAATCAGTATATACAGAAACATCATGAACTGTTTGTACTCCAGTTGGGTCATCATCTAATACAATAATTTTTCTATTTAAATTTTTAAGTTCATTTACAAGTAATTTATTTAATTTATCTTCATCTACGTTCTTAAAAGTATCGAGTATATCTATGTTAATTGAATTGACTTCTCTCACTAAAAATCCCCCTTTATGCAATTTATTACAGTATACATATGTTTAATATTTATATTTTTTATAAGCCTGGAAGTGGTATAATACCATTTATAACACTAAGTAATAAAACCATTGCAAATGCTGTAATACCAGCTATTGTACCTCCTATTGTCCATGAATTTAAAGTATCTTTAACTGACAATCCACTAAATCTTGAAAGTACCCAGAATCCAGAATCGTTTGGAAGAGAAAAACCAACACCACCAGCACATATAGCAAGCCCTACTAAAACTGGTGACATCCCAGTTGCTAAAATTGTCGGTCCTAAAATTGATGAGGTAGTCACTAGTGCTACAGTAGCAGAACCCTGAGAAATTCTAAGTAATGCACTTAATAAGAATCCAAGTACTACAACTGATATACTAAGTCCAGACATAGTGTCAACTAAGAAGTTTCCTATTCCACTAGCATTTATAACACTACCAAATGCTCCCCCTGAACCTGTTATTAATAGTATCAATCCTGCTGAATCGGCAGCTTCAATAACAACATCTCCCATAGGTTTACTTATGTACTTCTTTAAAAATACTATTGCTACCAATATTCCAAGTAATATTGCTATATTCTTATCGCCTATAAAAGCAAGTATTCCACTCATTTTAGAACCTTTTTCTAAAAACATACTAAATACATTTGATACAAGTATAAGAAGTATTGGGAATAATAAAGAAAACATAGAAACTCCAAAACCAGGGACTTTATTAGAGTTATCATCTTCAAGTTCAATACTCTCTTTTTCTTGTTCTAAATTTTTTTCTCTATTATTTTCGTCAATTGCATAAGCTGGATATTTTTCAAAACGTTTTCCATAAATCCATCCTCCTGCAAGAGCTGCTGGAAATGCAACAATTATAGAATAAAGTATAAAACTACCTACATTTGCATTTACATTTGCTGCAACAGCTAAAGGCCCTGGTGTTGGTATTACAAGTGCATGACCTACTATTGTACCAACGCCTAATGCACATACAAAAACCATAAGAGACTTCTTAGTTACTCTCGAAACATATTTAACTATAGGCATCATTATAACAAATGCAGCATCCATAAACACTGGAATTGAAATTAAAAATCCTGCTGTAGTTATAGCTAACGCACTATTTTTTTCTCCAGTTCTAGCCAACAATCCCTTTGCAATAGATTCTGTTGCTCTTGATTCTGAAAGTATATTTCCAAATATTATTCCAAGTCCAATTACAATACCAATACTACCTAATGTATTTCCAAATCCAGTTGATATTGTAGTTGAAATTTCATTTATAGGCATTTTAACCATAAATCCTGTAATTATTGATGTTATAAGTAATGCCAAAAATGGGTTTACTTTAAACTTGATAATTGACACAAGCAAAATTCCTATAGATATAATAAATGCTATCAAAAGTCCATATCCTGTAATCATAATCTTTTCCCCTTTATAATTTACTTTATTATCTCTTGACCTTATTTTTTCTTTTATTATGATACTGTAACTCTATTGTCTCTGTATAATATAATCTAAATCTAATTTTAATAATACATATCTACTATATCATCAATATCTTTGCCATTAGTTATTGTGTTTTTTTATTTCAACACCTGCTAATTTTTCAAAATATTGAGCTATTCCACCATGGTCATCTTCTAAGTGTCCATGTACTTTTAATGTTTGCATAATTTCTAATAGCTGACTTGTCATAGGTAGTGGCACATCCAAATTATGTGCTGTCTGCATTACATTTTTTATATCTTTTAGATTGATAGATATTTTCCCACCTGGTTTAAAATCACGATTCATAATCATTGGTATTTTTGCATCCAATATTGTACTGCCAGCTAAACCTCCCCTTATCGCTTTGTACACTTTTTCTGGGTCTGCTCCTGCTTTGGCTGCAAGTACAAATGCTTCAGATACTGCTGCTATTGTAAGATTAACTATTACTTGATTTGTAAGTTTTGTAACACTTCCACTACCATTATCTCCAATTAAGATAGCTGAGCTTCCCATTATATTAAAGAATGGCTCTACTTTTTTATATACCTCTTCTTTACCACCAGCCATAAAAGCAAGTGTTCCATCAATTGCTTTTGGTTCACCCCCACTTACTGGCGAATCTATAAATTCTAAGTTCATTTGCTTTAATTTTTCTGCACATAACATAGATTCTGTAGGTGTAACTGAACTCATATCTACAATTATACTTCCCTCTTTTAAAGTATTTGTTAAACCATTAGCTCCAAATAATATATCTTGAACAATAGCTCCATTTGGAAGTATTGTAAATACAATCTCACACTCTTCACCTATTTCTGAAAGACTTGCATATTTTGCACCATACGATACAAGCTCATCTACAGCACATTTATTAATGTCATATACTAAAAGATTACATCCATCTTTTAGTAAGTTTTTGGCCATTGGTTTTCCCATTATTCCTAATCCGATAAATCCTAATTTCATTATATACCCCTCCATATTTTCATATTTTTGAAAACGTTTTTTATGATTTAAAGTATACTACACACCAGTATACCGGTCAATATAAAATATAAAAGTATTTATTTTAACAATAAAACACGATTTTTAGATTTATATAATAGATTTCATCTATAATCATTATATTTAACGCATACTATTTATATTAAATAAACCACACTATTTTTATATTATATTTAATCATACTTTATATTAATTATTTTTCTTTATATCAACTATTTTTATCAATAATTAAGTATCATTCAACTAAACCTTTATTTATATCGTCATATCAACCAATATATAATTTAAATTTCAAAGGATTGACCTTAATTTTACTATGTTGTATTCTTAACATTATATAAGTTTTTGTATTTTTACATTGTTTAGGAGGGGTAAAATATGGCTACATTTAAAAGATTACAAGAACAAGCATATGACTATTTAAAAGAATTAATACTATCTGGTGAAATAATAGAAAATGAAATATATTCTGAAACAAAGCTTGCAAGTGAAATAGGAATCTCAAGAACTCCTATAAGAGATGCTCTTCAAAGACTCAGTCAAGATGGTTTTATAGATATCATTCCAAGTAAGGGTTTCAAAATTCATCAAATCACAGCCAATGAAATTGTAGAGATATTTCAAATACGTTCTGCAATAGAAGGATTTTGTACTTTTTTGATTACGAGCCAATACAAAGAGCCTAGAGCAATTCAAACTATAGATAAATTAAAGTATCTTTTAGATAAACAAAAAGAGATTGTATCAAGTGACAAGAATTTAAACACATTTGCAGAATATGATACTTTATTTCACACAACAATCGTCTCATATGCTCAAAATACTGAATTTGATAAGATGTTCAACAGCTATATGTACAGAATAAAAAAATTAGCTCTTGATTCATTATCACATGAGGGAAGACTAGAAACAACATTAAAAGAGCATACAGATATTTTTAATAATATATCTAATGGATGTACTGAAGATATTTACAAAACAACACTTATTCATATGGAGACTCCTAAATACATCAATTTAGAAGATTTTTGTAATAATAAATTATTTTAATAATCTATTTACATTTACTAAAATGTTATTTATCTCAAATCAATTTCTTATTTATAAAAAATACTCTATAATTATAATGTAACTACTATTATTTTAAGGAGTGATTTTTTTGAACAAAGATACTGTAACTAATGAAACTATTGACAAAGATTATGCTATTGAAGAAGTTCGTATGGCTTGTAAACATTTTGGTGATTTATATTTTTATTTTACCAAAGTATTAGTTGAGGAATTTGGAAATGAAAAAACTGCTGAAATATTAAAAAAAGTTTTGTTTGAAAGATCAGAAGAAAGAGCTATTTCTATGAGAGAAAGAGCCAATGAAAATGGAGATGAATTGATTGCTGACAATATTGCTAGTATAACTGATGTTCCATTTTTAGGTTGGGTTCCTGAATTTGAAGAGTTACACTGTCCTTATGGAGCTTCCTGGCTTTCACGCTTTGAAGAAAATCCTTGGTTTAAGCAGTTTGCATCCCTTTATTGTGATGTTACTGATACCACTGTTGCTGAGGTATTTACAGGAGATACATCACATAAAATAACAAAAAATATTCTATGGGGTGATAAAGTTTGTGAGAGAATATATTTTCATGATGATAATATATCTCAAGGTAAATATACTTACGGAACTAGAAACTGCAAGTAAATAATTTAATTTTTCTATATTTTTATACTATATTTTGTACTTTTTCATATAAATATTATAACTAGTCTTTTATTTTACTTTTGTTTAACTTAAAGATAATTTACTTTTAACTTCTATGAATTAACATATAAGTAATAAAAAATTTATCTTTATAAAATTATAGCCTTTAGGTCTATAATTTACATAATATTTATACTCTTTATAAAATTTTTTAGAAGCTTCTATTGTTATACTATAAAACTATCTTGAGAAAGGCTGATTAAATGTTTAATAAAATATATGAAAAAAAAGAATTTATAGTTTTTCAAGTTAAAAAAGGTTATGTAGTTTATAATACTAGAAAGAATTTTGAAGAAGGTCATACACACTTAAAACATTTTGAAGCAGCAAAGACAGCTATTGACTTAGCTATAAACAAAAAAATTCCTCGAAGTAAAGACGGATATTATCTAACTAGTTTAATTCGCATAAGTGATGATTGTTATTACATTGATAAGTTAAGTGAGTTATTATATGTCAGAGAACAAAAAGGTAAAAAAGAAAAATACTGCAATTCTAGCTATCAGATATAACAAGATTAATTGTCAAATATAAATATTTTTAAGCTTAAATATAAAGAGTATCAGTAAGTTTATTAAAAAATAACTTTGCTGATACTCTTTTCAATTCTAACATTATCAATTTAAATTTTAGCTATTATTCATGCAGATATTTTACTATTCAGATTCTGTATCTGCATCTGCAAATTGGCTATTATAAAGCTTCTCATAAAATCCGCCTTTTTCCATTAGTTCATCATGATTACCTTGCTCTATAATACTTCCATTATTCATAACCAAAATCAAATCAGCATTACGAATTGTAGAAAGTCTATGTGCTATAACAAAACTAGTTCTACCATTCATAAGATTTCTCATTGCCTTTTGAAGCATCAATTCTAATCTAGTATCAACAGAGCTAGTAGCCTCATCTAATATCAATATTGAAGGGTCTGATATAAAAGCTCTAGCTATAGTTAAAAGTTGTTTTTCTCCCAACGATATATTAGATGCTTCTTCATTTAAAAACATATTGTAGCCATCTGGAAGTGTAGTTATAAAGTGATGTACATTTGCTACTTTCGCTGCTTGTATAATTTCTTCCTTAGTAGCTCCAAATCTACCATATTCTATATTTTCAAAAATAGTACCATTAAATAGCCATGTATCTTGAAGTACCATTCCAAACATTGAACGTAAATCTTCACGTCTCATATTTCTGATATCTACTCCATCTACTTTAATAGCTCCTCCCTTTACATCATAAAACCTCATCAATAAGTTTATTAATGTTGTTTTACCTGCTCCAGTAGGACCAACAATAGCTACCATTTGACCACTTTTTATTTCTACATTTAAATCTTCTATTAAAGTCTCACTTTCTCCATATCCAAAATTCACATGTTCAAATGTAACATTTCCTTGTACATTTTCTATCTTAACTGGATTTTCAACATCAGGAGTTTCCTCTTCTTCATCCAAAATTTCAAATACACGCTCTATTGCTGCAAAAGAAGATTGTATTACAGTTGATAATTGTGTCATCTGTGAAAGAGGCTGATTTATTTGCCATATGTAACGTACAAATGCTTGTAAATTTCCAACTGTTATCCCTCCACTCACTGCATATATAGAACCAACTACTGCTACTGCTGCAATTCCAAAATAAGTTACTAATGAAACCATTGGATTCATCATACTTGATATAAATTGTGCCTTAAATCCATTTTCACAAAGTTCTTGATTTACTTTTTTAAATTCTTCTATAGAGTCTTCTTCTTTACCATATAATTTTATTTCATTAAATCCAGTATACATCTCTTGTACTTTTCCATTTAATTTTCCAAGAGCATTTTGTTGTAATGAAAATCGCTTTTGTGATTTTTTTACTATAAACTTAGATACAAAATAACTAATTGGAATTATAAAAAGAGCTATAAATGCCATATATACATTAATTGTAAACATCATAGAAATTGCCAAAATTATTACTAAAATTGAGTTAATAATTTGCATAAAACTCTGTTGTAAGGCATTTGATATTGTATCTACATCATTTGATATACGGCTTAGTACATCTCCAAAACTATTGCTGTCAAAGTAACTAATAGGCAGTTTTCTTATCTTATTTTCTACTTCATTTCTTAAGTCTCTCATAGTATTTTGAATAGCATTTGTAAGTAAAAAACTTGAAGCATACGTAAAAATTGCATTAGCAACATATATACATGCTAAGAGTGCCAAAATTTTTACTACATAGTTAAAATTCACAGATGCTCCTGGTATTCCTTTTGCTATACGAATTACATCTTTAGTTAATTGTGTTATTATTAATCCCTCTGTTTTAGGAGCAATTGCATTCATAGTAGCTGCTAAAATTATACATATAATAGCTATAATAAATGAAAATTTATATTGCTTTACAAATGGAAGAAGTCTACCAATTGTTTTTTTAAAACCTTTAGACTTTTTCATTATTCCAATTCCTCCTTTTTCAACTGAGATGTTGCAATTTCATAGTATATTTCACAATTTTTCAATAATTCCTTATGAGTTCCCATTCCAACAACTTGTCCTTCATTTAGTACTACAATTTTATCAGCATCAATAATTGAGCTGATTCTCTGTGCAACAATCAATACAATTGCATCTTTTGTTTCTTTTTTTAGCTTAGAACGAAGTATTGCATCAGTCTTAAAATCTAATGCAGAGAAGCTATCATCAAATATATATATTTCAGGTTTTCTTATAATAGCTCTGGCAATAGAAAGTCTTTGCTTTTGACCTCCAGATACATTAGCTCCACCTTCACTAATTAATTCATCAAATTTTCTAGGTTTTTTTGATATAAACTCATATGCCTGTGCAACTTTGGCTGAATGTTCTAATTCTGATGTTCCTGCTTTATTTTTACCAAATCTAATATTATTTGCTATACTACCAGTAAAAAGCAATGCCTTCTGAGGTATAAACCCTATCTTTTTTCTTAAAGCCTTTAAGTCATATTCCCTTATATCTACTCCATTTATCTTAATACTACCTTCTGTTACATCATAAAATCTAGGTATCAAGTTAATTAAGGTACTTTTTCCACTACCAGTACTACCTATAAAGGCAACTGTTTCACCAGTCTTTGCAGTAAACGAAATATCTTTAAGCACAGAAGCTTCTCCATCTGGATACGTAAATGTTACATTGTCAAATTCTATAAGTCCTTTATTTTCAGTATCTTTTACTCCATTTTTAGGATTTTTTATAAGTGGTTCTTCTTCTAAAATTTCTTTTATTCTATTTGCTGAAACTTCTGCTCTTGGATACATGATAAATACCATTGAAAAAAGCATAATTGAAAACATAGCATGGAAAAGATATTCCAAAAACGCAACCAATTGTCCAACTTGAATTTCTCCAATATTTATTTTTTCACTTGAAATCCAAAACACAGCCAAAACAGCTATATTTAATAATAAAAAGAATGCGGGTTGAGTAATTGACATAAGCTTAAACAATTTTTTAGAAACATTAGCATAATATGTATTTGTTTCTTCAAATCTTTTTGTCTCATAGTCATCATTCCCAAATGCTCTGATTACTCTTATTCCCGTTAAATTTTCTCTTGATATAAGGTTTAGTTTATCCAGTCCTTTTTGTTGTTTAGACGATATTGATTGAGAAATTTTTGCTATTACTGCTACTCCAATAATTATAAAAGGAACTGATATAGCTAATACCAAAGAAAGCTCTACACTTGTTCTAATTGTCATGATTATACTTATAATAAACATGACTGGAGTTAATAAAGCTGTTCTAAGAAGTATATTTACAAATTGTTGAATTTGAAATGCATCATTTGTAGTTCTTGTAATCATTGAAGAAATCCCAAATTTATTGTATTCAGTGTGTGAAAATTCTTGAGATTTTTTAAATATATCATTTCTTATATCTCTAGTTACTCCTGTTGATATTTTTGCAGAACAATAACCCAATAATACACTACCTACAACTCCTATAATAGAAATAACAACTATTACTATTCCCATTTGTTTTATGTAAGTTGTGTTTTGATTTGCAATACCATTATCAATTATTTTAGCTATTATTGTTGGTATACCTAATTCAACTAATGCAAAACTAAATATAGCCAGTATATTTAATGCTATTAATAACTTATAATTTTTTAAATAATTTAAAATTAATTTCATATTCTACTCCTTTCTTAATTTTTGAGACAGTGTAATTATTATGTAGTAATGCCAAGCTTATGAATACTTGCTTTTATAAAAAAAGGAGAAAAGAGTTAGTGCACTCTCTTCTCCAGCATATTCTTTTTAATACACCCTCCGATAAGTCGCTTATATGTTACCATATTTGACAAGTAATGTCAATTCATATATAATTTAAGTTTTTAAATACTTTATTTTATAAAATGATAACAAGCCAGCACATACTTTATACTTGTTTTTTACTATATTCTAATTTTACAAGTTGTTCTATATTACTAACCTTTTTAAGATTTAAGTTTGTTCTCTGTATTCCAGCTTTAAATAATGGAATTCCTCTACCTAATATTATTGGCAATACATATACAAAATAATCATCAATTAGATTATCTTTTGTAAATAATTCTACTATTTCACTTCCTCCAATTATCCAGATATCTTTCCCATTTTTCTCTGCTCTAATTTGCTCAATTAGTTTTTTAGGTTCCAAATTGGTATACTTTACATTTTCATTAACTCCACTAGTAGTCTTTGAATACACATAACATTCTTTCCCTTTATAAAACCATTCATTTGGGCTTAGTTCATTTATTATTTGTGTATATGTTGAATTTCCCATAATAACTGTATCAATTGTATCGTAAAAAGTATTATAATCTTCCTGTTGAGAATCTGAAGCTACTTCATCTAAAAAAGCTACACTACCATCTTCTTCTGCTATATAACCATCTAAACTCATTGCAATATAAAGTACCACTTTTCTCATATTTGCTACCTCCAAAATTTATAATATAAGTTTTTTATGCTGAAATAAAATTTTTACTTACTTAAAATACCCTATTAAATAAAACTCAAACAGTTTTAAGTAAAACCACAAAAATAAAACATTATTATATATACAGTTTAATAGTTACATAATTTGATAACCAATAAATATATTGAAAATTCTAATTAATCTAAATAAATATTGCTCTAACCTCATACTGGTTCTATAATATAATTAGAAGATATTTATATTATAAAATTAATCTTATCATAATATTTATTAATATCGTAAAATTAAGACCTATGATTGATTTTATTTTTATTGAAAGGTGGTAAACAATATGAAAATTTCAGAAATTGCTACACCAAGTTTTTTACTAGATTTAGACCAGTTAGAAGAAAATATAAATACAATACAAGAAATTTGTACAAAGAATAACAAACAGCTTTGGCCTATGCTTAAAACTCATAAAAGTACATATATTGCAAAACTTCAAAAAGATACAGGTGCTACTGGATTTCTTGTTGGAACTCTTGATGAAGCTGAAGCTTTGATAAATGCTGGCTTTAAACATATTATGTTGGCTTACCCTTACATGGGAGATGCAAATATAAATAGGGTAGTAACCATGGCTTCAAAAATAAATTTAATATGTGCTACAGATAATATAGAATGTGCAAGAACTTACAGCAAGGCTTTTTCTCTAGCTAAAATTGAATGTAAACTACTTCTTATTGTAGATTGCGGATTACACCGTTTTGGTGTTAAACCAGAAAAAGTAGTAGAACTTGCTATTGAAATTTCAAAACTAGAAAGTATAAAGATTGTTGGAATAAGCTCACATCCAGGTCAAGTATACGGTTGCAGTTCTCCAGAAGGTGTACCAGATGTTTGTGTTCAAGAAAATTCTGCTATGGAAAAGGCATCTAAATTATTAACTGATAATGGATTTAATATAGATATTGTAGCTTCTGGAAGCACTCCAACAGTTGAAACTGAAGCCACTTCTAAAACTATCACTGCTGTAAGACCTGGAAACTATGTATATTATGATGCTATACAAATAGCTTTAGGATGTGCTACTGAAAAGATGTGTGCTCTTACTGTCGTATGTACTGTAATATCAAAAAATAGTGATGGATATTATTTAGTTGATTGTGGAAGTAAATGCCTTGGACTAGATAAGGGTGCTCATGGAAATAGTAGTATTGTTGGCTATGGTATAGTTTGTGGACATCCAGAACTTATTATTGATTCACTTTCAGAAGAAGTTGGTAAAATTAAAGTAAATGGAAAAACTAATATAAAAATAGGTGATAGGATAAGAATCATACCTAACCACTCTTGTTCTACTGCAAACTTAACAAGTAATTTACTAGGCTTTAGAGGAGATACAATAGAAAAAGTCATTGAAGTAGATATACGAGAAAATTCAAAACATATTGTACTTTAAAAATAAAATCATAATAAATTTATATTGATATTAACTAAAAATGAATTTAATTTATTGTTGATTTAAAGATATTAAAACAAAACATAGAAAGTTTTAAAAAAAACTCTAAAAACATAGAAAATCTAAAAGAAGTTTACTACTATACTAGTAAACTTCTTTTTTAATTAACATATCATTTTTTAATTAGTACATCATCATGACATTATTATGTTAGTTTTATTTAATTTTTACATTAATCCCATAAAAGTAAGTAAAACTCTAACTATCAACATACCTACCACTGCATCAAATATAGGAACTGCTAATAGTAACATTCTATACTTAGTGCTAGTATTAGCTACAAGAACTATTCTAGCGTAATGACCAACTAGAGTACCCATTAACATACATGGCATAATCAAAATAGTTGCTTGTGATGCTGTAATTATACCTTGTGCAAATAAATTTGCGGCTGTAGCTGCTCCTGCTGCCTTAGCAAAGAAAGCCGCTATCAAAACTACGACTGATTCTCCAGGTAGTCCAAAAATCCCCATTACTGGACCAAAAACATTTCCTAAAATATCAACTAGACCAGTCAATTGTAGAAATTGTACTATTACATACCCCATTATCATGGCTGGCAATATTTGTTCAACACCTATGTAAAAACCTTTTTTTGCGCCTCCCATAAATGTTTCAACAACAGTTTTTTTTGGTTTACTATTTACAATTGTACTTCCAGTATTTTGTTGACTCATATTACGCAGCCCCCTTATTTTTATTCTTTTTATTTTTTATATTTATAATTAGTCTAACTAGATTGGCACCAAGTATCTTACAGAATATCTCTATAAGTATTATTGGACCTAATGCCAATAATGCTATTGGCAAAAGTGGAGCTTGAGTATTTATTGTATTTAATATAACTGCTGAACCAGCATATTGATAAGCTACAAATATAGTTCTTTCATCATCCGTTATTTCTCCGCTTTCACATAATTCTTTTGTCATTATTGAGGCTACATCTGAACTAGTAAATGAAGATACAAATGCTATACCCGCTATTCCAGGTATCCCAAGTAAAGGTTTAAGTAATGGATTAAATATTTTTGATGCAGCTTTCATCCCTCCCATAGATTCAACTACATCAATAAGTCCTACAGCAAAACACACAGTTGGTATTAAAGTAAGTGCAAATAAAAAACCATCCTTTGCACCAGTTCCACCCTTTCCCATAAAGTCTACACCATCTGAAATAGTACCAAATGAGCCAGTTAAGTTAGCAAAGTCTAAAGCTTTTAGAAATCCTTGACTCTCCTTAAAAATACCAGAAAATAGTATTATCAATACAAATAAAGACATATATCCTTTCCATGTTACCTTATTATCTCCAGCTGTTGTATCCATATAAAATCCCCCTTTTATATATCAAATTTATCTAAATTTAAAACAATTGTAGAAATCAATTTTACCCTTTCAAACATAGAATCTACTAATGCATATTCTCTTGATGTATGATTCCATTCTCCCTTTACTCCAAAAGAACATATCGCAGGAACGTTTGCAATAGTTAAATAGCTAGCATCTGAACTTCCTCCAAGTCTCTTAGAATTTATTTCACCAAACCCATTTTCTTTTGATACTGTATTTACAAATTTGTGAAACTTCATAACATCCTCTGTAGTTTCAAATGGCATCATTTCACTTACAAAATCAACATGTGTAGAGGTTCCTTCTATGTAAGTATCTTCACATATTTCTTGAATTCTTTTTTTAACATTCTCCATTTCTTCTACTTTTTCAAATCTAAGGTCTACTTCTATACTACAATCTTCAGGAATAGAATTTGATACTCTTCCTCCTTTAATTATACTTACACTTGCTGTAGTCCCAACTTCAAGATTAGTCAATTTTTGTATTTGTAATATCTTATTAGCCATTTCTTCTATTGCATTTCTTCCACCTTCAAAATCATTTCCTGCATGTGTTTCTACACCTTTTACATTTATATTACACCCGATTCTTCCTTTTCTACCTACACATAAGCTATTATCTACCAACCCAGTTTCCATATTAAATGCACATAGACCACCTTTTGCTTCTTTTAATATAATGTCTCCTCCGTTTGAATCCTTATGTCCTATCTCTTCATCACCTGAAAAGACTATTTTTATTGGTCTATCTTTGTATCCTATCTTATTTAAAGCCTTGATAACGTATAAAGAAATTACTATTCCACCTTTCATATCTAACACACCTGGCCCATATGCTTTTCCTTCCATTATTTTAAATGGATTTTCTCCAAATGTACCTATTTCAAAGACAGTATCCATATGCCCTGAAAAAATTATTGGTTTCTTATTTCTGTTAGAACCAAGTGTACCTATTAATGTACTGCCATTATTTCCAGCATCTATTAAATCACAATCTAATCCTTCTTTTTCAAACTCACATTTTAATCTATCAGCCAATTTATTTACACTCTCTTTACAGTTTGTATAGCTTTCAATATTAACAATCTCTTTCCACAGTGAAATGATTTCTTCTCTATTCTCGTCAACAAATTTAGAAATCTCCTTTAAATATGTAATCATAATAATCTCCTTTATTTTTGAATAAAATTTTTTTCCTAAAAGCTGAGTTTATACTTTAGGAAATTTTAAAAGACTAGTCCTTAATTACAAAATAACACAATTATTTTCATCAGTCAACATTTTTTCAGTATATTTTTTATTTTCTGATTTTTCTTTTAATTTTTACTTTGTAAAATAAATTGACGCTTTTTATCTACTATTATAAAATGAGGTTATAAATTGATAATTAGTTACAATACTTTCGAAATTTTAAAGGAGGTTTTATGAAATATAAGATTGGCTTTTTAACAACATCTTATTTTATGGCAGATAACTTTAAACAAGCTCTCGAAGAATTAAAAGATATTTGCGAAATTACATACATTGAACTAAAAGGCGAAAATCCTTTTAGTAATTTGCCAAATATATATAATGAACAAGTAGATAATTTTGATGGATTTGTTTGTAGTGGTCTAATTCCATATAGTGAGCTTATAATAAATATAGAGGATATAAAGGTCCCATTAAGTTTCTTAAAGCTTGATGAAAGAGATTTTTATAAATACTTATTTAAACTATTAAATAGTAAAAGAGAGATTGATTTTACAAAATCATTTATTGATTTTTTAAGAGAAGATAATAACTATTATGACATCTATTCATTGATAGATTCTAAAAACTGTCCATATACAATTAGAGATTTCAATATTCCTCAACCTGTATATGACTTTAAAAAATTAAATGATAAATTATTGGAGATACACTTAGATTTATTAAAAAATAATAAGATTAACCTTTCTATTACTAGAAATTATATAATTAATTGTGAATTAAATAGACTTGGATATGATTGTATTTATATGGTGCCATCTACTGAATCAATCTTAAACACATTTAAATCTGTAATAAACGAAATAACATTAAAAAATTTAGATAAAAATAAATCTGCAACTTGTATAGTCACAATAAATAGCTCAGAGTATATAAATGATGACCTAATATTTAAAAATGATGAGATACAAAATCAAATATACAATACTATCTTAAATTCTTTATCAAGAAATGGGTTCTATGGAGTTCAAGTCAAAAAAAATGACATGAAAATAGAAATACATACTACTAAAGAAATGCTAAATAATATGACTAAGGATTATACAGAATTTTTTATTTCAGAAGACTTAAAAGAAATCAAGTATAGCTTAAATATTGGTTGGGGAATTGGCAACACAAATATTCATGCAGAACAGAACGCTCGTCAGGCAAATAGTAAATCAGCTTCTCTAGGTGGAAATTGTACGTTTATAGTAAATGACACTAATAATATAATAGGACCTTTATATTCAAATAAAAATTCTAATGACCTGGAAGAAAGTTCAATAGCTAATAAAGTTGCTTCTTTCATTCCTTTATCTAATGTAAATGTATCTAAAATTATGAGTATGATTAATGATAGAAATTCAAATAATGTATCAGCAGAAATATTATCAGACTATATGAATATAACTCTTAGAAGTGCAAATAGAATCCTAAGTATCTTATATAAGGCTGGTATTGCAACTATTGTAAACACAAAACTGGATAATCAAAGAGGTAGACCACGAAAAATATACAAAGTTGATTTCTTAGCTTTTTTAGATAATATGTAGAGAGATAACATGTAGAGATTGAAGTCTGAATTATTAGCTTTTCCAATAAAAATAATAATTTTCCACTGATTTTCAATAAGCAAAGTTTTTAAATATGAATATACAAAATGCCAGAATCCTCATAAACACTATATTTTTATCAACTCTGGCATTCTTTTTTATTTCGCTATCAAAATTTAAACAAATGATGCTAAAGTAAGCTTTTACTTTTATCTTACTTCATCAACATGGAAAATGTACCTTAGCACGTACCCTAAATTCTTTATGGAAAGTAAGTTCACTCCTTACTCATTTTTTGAGAGTTGCTTGTTTTTTGGTATATTTTATTCCATCCTACTAGTAATAAAATCATAAATACACAGGTATCTACAAAAAGAATAACTGTAACGTTCTTGACAATATTGTAGACAAAAAATATTGAGAATACTTCTACGGATAAAGCTACAAAACATAAAAAGTTCGTCAAATAATCTGCAATAGTATCACTATAGAAAGCTCGTATTTGTAACCATCTACATGTAAATGGACGTAAAATAAATCTGAATACAACACAAATAATTGGATAAGCATAAATAAATTTTTTATCTACACTATTGGCTACACCATTATTCCATTGCACAGGAATTTGAGTTGGCAGTTTTGGAAATGCTATGATTGCAATCAGTAAACAAGCAATGGTTATAATTCCCCATGTAATATTTCCTCCCCACATATATAAGAAACTTACAGAGTCCAGTTTTAAAGTATGTTTATTTTCATTCCAATATTCTGGTATCTCAGTTATATATTCTTCTACTTTTAAATTTAGATAACTTAGTTCATTAAATTTAAGCATTTTTTCACACATAGTTTTTGCATTTTCCAAATCATATATTTGAGTTTTGAGAACTTGTTCCTGTTTTTCAACAATCTCATATAAAGATATTTGCTGAAGTATAATATTACGAATATCATCAATAGAAATCCCTAATGTACGTAAATATGCAATTTTTTTGATGTCCTCTATATTTTCATCTGAATACTCTCTATAACCATTACTCTCATTACGAATGGGCTGAATTAGCATTTCTTTCTCATAAAATCGAATATTAGAACGTGTTAGTCCAGTTTTTTCTTCAACTTCTTTAATTGTCATTTTTAAACACCACCTTTCGATTTATTGAATTACCTAATATCTTTCTTTTTTATTACTCTAAGTCTTCTTTAATGTTTTATTTCATTATTTGATTCGCCAATATTCCATTCTCAATAATACCACACTTTGTAATAATCTCCTCCTTGTGTGTATCTAAAACTGCTTGATTATTATATAAGATACAGTATAAACATGGTTTACAGTCAAGTATTTTTATCATTTTTTTGATTCTATTAAAAAAGGCATCGCAAATAAATGCCATGCCTTTCTATTAATTTAGTCTTTTCATATCTTTCTCAGTCCAAAAGTCAAATTAGCCTGTCTTATATTAAAATTGATAAAAGATATAACAAGTCGTATAAGATTTTCTATCATATTAAATAATTAATTGCCCACTTCTCACAATCCCAAATTTTATTAACTATATCATTATAAAACTCTGGCTCATGGCAGACTAAAATTATACTGCCTTCATATGATATTAAAGCTTTTTTTAGTTCTTCCTTTGCTTCAGAATCTAAGTGGTTTGTTGGCTCATCTAGTATTAATATATTACTAGGATTATTTATAAGTTTACATAACCTTACTTTAGCTTGTTCTCCACCACTTAATATAGAAAGCTTGCTTTCTATATGTTGATTAGTCAAACCACATCTTGATAGCATTTTTCTTATTTCATATCTTGTGTATGTTGGAAATTCATACCACACCTCATCAATAAGTTTTTTATCACTTATTTCTTTAACTTCCTGTTCAAAATATCCAACATTTTGTTCTTCTCCTACTTCAATACTTCCACTTATTGGTTTATTTATTCCAATCAAGCTTTTTAATAAGGTTGATTTTCCTATACCATTTGCACCTATTAAAGCTATCTTTTCTCCTCTTTCCATAATTAAATTTATAGGTTTACTTAATGCTGTTTCATATCCTATAACTAAGTTCTTAGCTTCAAATATCATTTTCCCAGATTTTTTGGATATTTTAAAGTCAAAGTGAGGTCTTACTTTTTCCTTTGATATACTTATTCTTTCTATTTTATCTAATTTTTTCTGTCTTGATTTTGCCATCTTACTGGTTGATGCTCTAACTTTATTTTTTGCAATATATTCTTCTAGCTTTGATATTTCTCTAATTTGTTTTTCTTGAGCTATTCTTAAATTTCTCTTGTTTTCTTTATACATCTTTTGAAAATTTTCATAATTACCAATATATCTTGTCAATGTCATATTTTCAAGATGACACACCACATTCACAACACTATTTAAAAACTCCAAATCATGTGATATCAATATGAATGCATTTTCATAATTTTGAAGATATTTTCTTAACCATTCTATATGTTCTTCATCCAAATAGTTTGTAGGTTCATCTAAAAGCAATATATCTGGTTCATCTAATAATAATTTGCCTAATAATACCTTTGTTCTTTGACCTCCACTCAATTCTGAAACATCTCTATCAAGTCCAATATGTCTAAACCCAAGACCTAGGGCAATTGAATCTATCTTTGAATCAATATTGTAAAATTCATTGTTATTTAAAAATTCTTGTATATTTGCAACTTTTTCAAGAGACTTATTTATCTCATGTTCATTCATTTCTCCCATTTTACTGTATATGCTATTCATTTCACTTTCCATATAAAAAAGTTCCTTAAAAGATTCTCTTAAAATATCTTTTATTGTATTACCTTTTTCTAGTTTAGTGTGTTGATCCATATATCCAACTCTTACTTTACTACTCCATTGTATATCACCACTATCTGGAATTAGCTGACCTGTTATTATATTCATAAATGTAGATTTTCCCTCGCCATTTTTTCCAACAAGACCTACATGCTCTCCTCTTAACAATCTAAAAGATATGTCTTTAAATAATGTTCTATCTCCAAATCCATAACTTATATTATTTACATTTAAAATACTCATTGTTCTATTCCTCTTCTTAAAATTTAGAAATTCCTCAATAAAATCATACCATTTAAATAGATTATCCCTCAAGTTCATAAACAAACCTGTACTAATTTTGTACGAAAAAAGAGACTTTGTTAAAAAGTCTCTTCTTAATTTTTTGTTATATAAATCTATCTTTAGAACATTAATATTCTATTTTCAATCACTTTTTTCTTCTCTGATTATTCGTCTTATACTATGCTCCGTTAAATAGTAGTCTTTTGTAAGTTCTTTAACAGAAATACCTTTATTGTACTTATCAAGTATTTCCCTATTTCTTTCTTTCAAGATATTTCTTGAACCACTATTTTCGCCCCAAGCTTTTTTATTTTCAGACTTTCGTGGTATATATAAATAACTACCATCTGTATATTCTTGAATTAATTCAAGTATCTCTTCTGGCAATATATTTTGTGCTTTTTCATACTTCATAATACTCTGCTCCCATCTACATTTTTAATTGTAAATAAAAGCAAAGACTGCACAAAAACAATTTAGCCTAAATATTATCTTTATCTATTAGGCTCTAAACAAAGTTTTATTGCAATTGTATTTTGCAGTCTTTGCTTAGAGCCAACTGAAATTATAATATCGTTACTCTCTTTCATATTGCAAACTCCCTTTCTATCTAATTTAAACTATTACATATCACTAACTTTAGCCATTATATCTTTTGTAAATCTAACAGCTTCGGATACATCTTGCTCATCTGGATGACTTTGAGACTCTTCATGACCTTTTAATTGCTCACGAATATGTTCATTTTCAGGATGAAGCTTTAGCATTTCTTCATATTTTACCTTTAAACCTTCTGCAATCTTTCCTTGGCATATAAATGACCCAACTATTTCATTATCTTTCGAAAAGACATCTTTCACTTTGTCCATAATGTTAATTCCATAGTTACCCTTTGTATTTGCTCCCATTGTTCCAAATAAAGCTAGCTTTTTGTTGTGAATATTTTCAAAGACTAGTTTTGAATTTTTATCACAAATACCCTTATCTACCCAATATCCCAAGAATATTATATCATATTTTTCATAGTCAACATTATTATCAGTTACTTCACTGATATTTTTAATTTCTTTTTCGCCTTGCATTGCATCATATATAGATTGAGCAATTTTTTTAGTATTTCCAGTTAAACTTGAATATAAAATTAAACTTTTCATGATATATCCTCCTATATATTAAGTATTTATCTAAAATTTCTTAATACCATTAAATTTTCAATTACTATAAGATTTTATTAATCTAATATACAACCAAATTGAGAATGTGTCTGTAATGCATCTGCACATTTTTTATTGCAGTAGCAACACTTCTTGATATCATCTACTCTTACTTCTCTTACTTTCTGCAACCAATCACTGTCTGCCAATAGTTGTCTAGACATAGCAACCATATCTACTCTGTTATTTGATATAATACTTTCTATGAAATCTGGACTAGATAGCTTGCCAACACCACAAACTGGAAGGTTTGTGTGTTTTTTAACTTCATCAGCTAAATACAAAAAGCATCCTTCATCTTTAAAATAAGGATGATTATTAACTGGTATGGTGTCTTCTAATTTGGAATGATTTGCTAATGTTACATGAAAACTATTTACTCCAAGTGATTCAAATTTTTTTACAAAATGCTCTACTTCAGAAAATAAAACTCCTGCATTGCCATAATGAGGATTTTCTTGTCTAATTGCAAGTTTATAGTCTATTGGAACATCCTTTATATTATTACGAATACTACTAATTATTTCACTTGCAAATCTACTTCTATTATCATAACTTCCACCATATTCATCAGTTCTACTGTTGTATATACTGGATGAAAAGCTTCCTATAAGTCTATCTCCATGAATTTGAATCATATCAAATCCTGCTTTTTTTGCATTCAATGCTGTTACTCTAAACAACTCTATAATATTTTTTATTTCTTCTTTTGTCATATTTGTTACATAATCCTTTACTCCATCATCCATAATTTTTTTTATTTCGTCATGTGAAGTAATTCCCGATTTCATAGTATTTCTGATTAAATTTATGTCATAATCTGAACAAAATATTTGTGCTGAAACTTTCGCCCCTGAATCATGTATTGCATCTACAATTTTTTTATACTCTCTAATTCCATCTTCATTGGATAAGCTTAGAGCCATTTTATGAAAACTAGGTCTAACTGATACATCTCCTATAGTAATTAAAGCTACTCCTGATTTAGCAATTTTACAAAGCTTGTTAATTCGTTCTTCCAGATTAAGACCCATACTTGTAGGTGCAAAAGATACTCTATTTTTTAATTCTAAGTTTCCAATTTTAATTGACTTTAATAAGTTGCTATACATCCTATTCTTCCTCCACTGTTGCCTTTATATCTTTTACTGTATGTAATTTCTTTACTAATTCTTTGTATTCTTCATCCAAAAACTCTTTTTTTATATTACTATCCCACTTTGAAAATATGTTTTTTATATCTCCCAGTACTTCTTCACCCTTATCTGTTACTCTCAATTGAAAAGCTCTACTATCATTAGGGTTTTGAATCTTTTCTATGTAACCATCTTGTTCTAATCTAGAGATAGTTCTTGTAGTATGAGCTTTATCCACCTCGAATTCCGTCGAAATATCATTCAAAGAACAATTCCTATTCTTATTGATATAAATTAAATAAAAATATAGACCATTCGTAAGCTTATATGGCTTTAGACATTTTTCACAATAAAGTTTAAAGTTCCTTTGTAAATAACAAATAATATACGATAAACTCTCATTCTGTAAATTTTTAAAATCCATTTTTAATTTCCCCTCTATAATTCTAATATAATATATTTGACTATATCAACTATATTATATTAAATACTTGATACAGTCAAGAATATTTTGCCTTATAACTGTATATTTTTATACTACCTTATAAAATTATCATAAAATATAATTCTTCTTTAGTTAGAATTTGTAATTTTTTATATACATCATACATAAATATATTTTATATAAAAGTTTATATTTTCAAGCAAATAATTTTTCGAAAATTGTCTAAATTCAGTAAAAATATGGTAATATATACATAAGCAATATAAATCTATAAAAGGGAGTGTTACATATGATATCTAATAAAATGCAAACTTTAGTTGCAAACAGCTCTGTTATAAGAGCCATGTTTGAAGAGGGAAAAAAACTTTCCGATATCTACGGAGAAGAAAATGTTTTTGATTTTAGTATAGGAAATCCAAGTGTTGAGCCTCCAGAAACTATTAAAGCAGTTATAAGCGATATTTTAAATGAAGAATCTCCAAATCTAGTTCATGGATATATGAACAACTCAGGATATGAAGATGTAAGAGATGCTATTGCCAGCCACATAAATAAAAAAAATGGATTAAACCTTACAAAAGATAACTTAATTATGACTTGTGGGGCTGCTGGTGGTCTAAATATCATTTTAAAAACTCTTTTAAATCCTGACGATGAAGTTATTGCTTTTGCACCATATTTTGGTGAATATAAAAATTATACAGAAAACTATGATGGAAAACTAATCGAAGTCCCTACAAACATAGAAACTTTTGAACCAGATTTATATGCTCTAAAAAATGCTATTACTCCAAAGACAAGAGCTCTAATAATAAACACTCCAAACAATCCTACTGGTGTTATTTATTCTGAAGAATTGCTAAAAAACCTTGGAGAATTACTAGATACAAAACAAAAAGAATTTAATACAAATATATATTTAATTTCTGATGAACCATATAGAGAAATAATTTATGATGATGCTAAAGTTCCTTGTATATTAAAATACTATAAAAATTCATTTATAGGATACTCTTATAGTAAATCATTGTCTCTACCTGGTGAACGTATAGGATATATTGTGGCTAATGGAGAAATGGATGATTTTGATGATGTTATGTCTTCATTAAATGTTGCAAATAGAATACTTGGATTTGTAAATGCTCCTTCTCTTTTCCAAAGAGTTATTGCAAGAAGCTTAGATGCAGAAGTTGATGTAAATATTTACAAAAAGAACTTTGACCTTTTATATAATAGCTTAATAGAAATGGGATTTTCTTGTGTTAAACCTAGTGGTACATTCTATTTATTCCCAAAAGCTCCAATTGAAGATGATAAAAAATTCTGTGCTGATGCTAAACAATTTAATTTACTATTGGTTCCAGGTTCTTCTTTTGGTTGCCCAGGACACTTTAGAGTATCATACTGTGTATCTTACGATAAAGTTAAGAGTTCTCTACCAGCATTTGAAAAATTATCTAAATTGTACAATTTAAAATAATTAAATAAATCTAATTACAAATAATTAGCTACCTTAGTGTAGAATTTTATATTCTATATTAAGGTAGCTTATAATTTTATAGCTTATATTTATATACCATTTTATACCAATGTACTTGAATATTGTAGCTTATAGTACTAGTATAAATTACAAGGAGGTGTTTGATTTGAAAAAAGGTTATGTTTATATAATACTAACTACCCTATTTTTTAGTTCAATGGAAATTAGTCTAAAGACAGTTACTAATGACTTTAATCCCATACAAATAACCTTATCAAGATTTTTTGTTGGTGGCTTAGTCTTATTACCTTTTGCTATAAAAAGATTAAAATCCCTTAGTCTTTCTATTACAAAATCAGATTTAAAATACTTTGCTTTTTTAGGTTTTATGTGTGTTGTAGTAAGTATGTCATTGTACCAGTTAGCTGTACTAAACACAAAAGCATCTGTAGTTGCTGTCTTATTTAGTTGTAACCCAGTATTTGTTATGCTTCTAGCTTATTTGATTCTAAAGGAAAAAATCTATAGGCACAATATAATTTCACTTATATTAGAAGTCATTGGAATTATAGTTATTATAAATCCACTGCACACAAAATTAACTTTTAGTGGTATATTCTTAACACTATCTTCTGCCATTATTTTTTCAATGTACACTGTTTTTGGTAAAAGAAAAACGTTAAAATTTGGTGGAATAGTTGTGACTTGTTTCAGCTTTATATTTGGTAGTTTAGAAATGCTTGTATTGGTTCTACTTACTAAGATTAATTTTATATCAAATATATTAAATAAAAAAGGACTACATGTATTTGCAAATATACCTATTTTTAGTGGTTATACCTTACACAACATACCTACTATGATTTACGTATTTGTATTTGTTACAGGTGTTGGTTATGCACTTTATTTTATGGCAATGGAAGCTACATCTACTAGCCTTACATCTTTAGTATTTTTCTTTAAGCCAGTAATATCTCCAATACTGGCATTACTAATTCTTAAAGAATTTATTCCTATTAATATGATTATAGGAATTCTATTGATAGTGATTGGTTCAATAGTTTCTATTATACCTACAATAATAACTCAATCTCATAATAAACATATTGAGTCATTATATAAAAGTCAGTAATAAATATATACATAAGATTAAATTAATTAGTTTTTCACGCAATATAAAAGAGATGCTAGCATACTAGCATCTCTTAATTTTTTTATATAAATTTTCTATTTTGCTAAGTTTTGTAAAAAGCTATAAGTTTGTGGACAAGCTGCTTTTAATTTACTATTTGTGTCTTGATTTAAGTAGTAATATGCAAATGCCTCAGCAAAGAATTCTTCTGGATATACACCTAAATAATTTACATTTCCTAAAGAACGCCCTTCTTTAGCAAATATTTGTTTAAATTGTGCTGATTTAGAAATATCATTTAATGCAAGATGGTCTACTGCGTGTGCTGTTTCATGTAATTCTAAGTTTATTGCATCATGACCTTTACCTTTGTTACTAAATCCTATTCTAAGAGCTACTGTACTTCCACCTAAACCAGGAACATCATCCCAAGTTTTACCAGTATTTTCCCATCCTTTAGGAACTACACCTTTTAAATAAGCATATTCTTTTTCATCTGTTAATTTTCCACTTAATAATTTTATTTTTAAGTTATCTTGTTTTAATACATTTAAATATTTTCCATCTATATTAGCAAGTCTATTTATCATAGCATTAGCTTCTTTTTTATCGTAATTTCCATTTGGAAGAACCACTATTTCACTAAGTGTTTCTTTATTGTTTTTTAAAGTTGCACTATCTGCATGTGCACTTACTGGAACTGAACTTATTAAAAATATTGATATTATAGCGATTAATAATTTTTTACTTGGTTTCATATTATTCCCTCCTTTGAGTTAGGCCGGGAGTAATAAATTTCAAAATAAAAAAGATACCCAAGAGTATCTTTGTATATACAAAAAGAAATTTTTACTCTTTTCGGCAACTGGCTGGCGTAGTTTATTTAAACTTTAGCCCCTATAGCTTTGCGTGACTAGGTTTCCCTAGTTTTGCCTCGTTTAATTTTATATTTATATTATATCTTATATCTGTCTCTTTGTCTATAGTTTTTTGGATTTTTCTTCTAAAAAACGATTGTTTTTTTACATAATACTCCAAAAAAAAATATCTTCTAACAATATTCTCACTTGAAAATATTGTTTTAGAAGATATTTTTTAATATTACTTATATTTTTATAATGTTAGGGTCTAATTGATGTTTTTCTTTCTTCTCAATATAATAAGTCCTACAATAGCTCCTAATCCTAAAAGTATTTCTACAGTAATTGTAGTACTATCACCTGTCTTTGGTGGCACTGGTGGATTTACTACAGTATTATCTTTTACTGTATTATTCTTTTCCTGTGGCACTGGTGGGTTTACTACTTCTGGTATTGGAACAATTTGTTTAACAGGCTTTTCTATTACATCTTCTGATGGTGGTATTGGTGGATTTACTACCTCTGGTATAGGAGGATTTACCACGTTTTCTGATTGTGGTATTGGTGGATTTATTGTTGCTTCCTCTGTATCAGATGGTCTTGATGGTTTACTTGGCTTATCTGTACTTGGTGGCACTGGTGGATTCACTGTTGGTTCATCTGTACCTGGTGGTACTGATGGATTTACTGGAATATTTTCTTGTTTTACATTTTCTATATTCCCAATATCAACAATTTTACCAATATTTTTTCTATCAATTTCCACCTTTATTTTACCCTTTAATTTTTCATATCCACTTGGAGCCATTGTCTCCACTAAATAATATGTTCCTGGATTTTTGACACTAGATTCAATTATACCATCTTCATTACTAACTAAATCCTTAACTACTACTATTCCAAAGGTATTTTCCAAATTAAATTTTGCACCTTCAAGAGCACTTTTATCTGAACTATCTACCTTCTTAGCTTCAAAAGCATATCCTTGTTTAGTAGTTTCTACACCAGGAGGACTTGAACCATTAATCTGAGCTACATTTTGTATAGTCTCCCCTACTTTTACATCTGTAAAATCTGCATCAAATGTAACCCAACCTTGTACAGGTTCACCTTCTTTTATTTGCTTAAATTCATATTTATTTACTAATCTTATAGTATTTTTTCCATCTTCAGCTTCTTTTTTAAGTTCAAGATTATCAGAGTATTTTATATTAGATATTTTTAATGTTGGATTTACTTCATCTAAAATATTTACTTGCCCTGCATCATAAACACCATAAGTTGACATGTTTATTTTATACTTAACTATTTGGTTATCATTTCCATCTAATACCTTTTTATCAACCTCTTTTTTGGCACTTATTAATCCAGAGTTCTTCTTAAAACTTATCTCATCTCTTTTATCTACTTGACTATTATTCGCATCAAGAACAGCTCTATTTGTATAACTATCTTCAATACTAATAACTTTTAATGTATATGCTATAAAGAACTTTGATTCTACTTCTTCTTCACTAAGATTAATTGTAAATCCAGTTATAACTTTTTCTACTTGCCCACTTTCATTTCTTTTTTCTTCTGTTTTATATGAAATATTATTTGCAATTTTTTCTTTACTCCAAGGAGTCCAGCCACCATTCATTGGAACTTCTACAACTCTAAAATCATGCCCAGCTTCTCCAGCAGTAGTTAATCTCATACCTTCTGGTATATTATCTGTTATAACCACATTACTTACTGGTGATTTATCATCATTTATTGAAATCTGATAGTTGATTACTTGACCTACTTGAGTAATATTTGTTGCTCCTGAATGCCCCTTAGTCAAAAGATAATCATTTCCTCTATCAAATATACTTACAATAGCATCATCTTCTTGAACTTTATTACCTGCAGATTCTAATCTAGCTATATTCTTATATTTGTTACCATGTTTTGCATTTTCATCACTAATTCTAGCCTTATACTTAACAGTATACGCTTTATCTATATCTCCAAAAGTAACTGAAATAGAATTTTCACCTTGTTCAATATTAAAATCACTTACTTCTTTTCCATTGCTTGCTACTATACTTACAGAATCTTTTATTAATGTCATTCCTTCAGGGAGTTCGTCATATAAAGTAATATCTTTTAATTCTTCTTCTTTTTCATTTACTTGTATAGTATAATTTACATCTTTATTTTTAACTGGCATAAATACAGTAGTTGACTCTCTTCCTTCAACAAGCTTCTTAAGTGTTCCTTTAGCTTCTTCAATGTCTTCTTTATCGCCAGGTTTTATTTCTATATCCACATCTCCATTTCCACTTTCTATCTTTCCAGTAGTTTCAATATGAATTTTGGCACTTGTTTCTTCATTAACTTTATTCACATATGCTTCTAATCCAATTTTTCCTTGCATTACACTTTGACCATTAGGTAATTCTCTAAATGTAAGCGTATACTCTCCATTACTCTCTGTTTTATCAAAACATTCACTTGTATAATCTAAATTAACTTTATTAAATACATCTGGAACCTTAAAAGTTATTGAGTCACCTGCTTTTATCCCTTTTGATGTTGGAGTATAAGTTAAATTAAATGTAATTTTTTTCATTGACTCTGTTTCTATTGCATCATTATTAATTTTTACGATAAATCCGTGGTCTTCATTATCTTCATTAAGTTCTTCTTCTAAAGTCTTAAGTAAATTTTCATCCTCTATCGAAGTTTGTTCTGGTTTCTTGTTTTCTTCTGGTTTCTCTCCTTCTGGAGTTTGCTCTGGCTTCTTATTTTCTTCTTGCTTATCTCCTTCTGGAGTCTGTTCTGGCTTCTTATTTTCCTCTTGTTTATCCCCTTCTGGAGTTTGCTCTGGCTTCTTATTTTCTTCTTGCTTATCTCCTTCTGGAGTTTCCTCTGGCTTCTTATTTTCTTCTTGTTTATCCCCTTCTGGAGTCTGTTCTGGTTTCTTATTTTCTTCTTGCTTATCTCCCTCTGGAGTCTGTTCTGGTTTCTTATTTTCTTCTTGTTTTCCATCTCCAGTTGGTAAATTATTTGAATTGCTTTGTATAGACCCACTGCCTTCTAATTCTGATGCATAAGATACAGATGGATATATTGTAGTAACTATCATACTTAAAATCATAATTAAACTGATTAATAATGCCTTTTTATTTCCTTTCTTCATATAGATTGCTCCCCTCTAATCTATTTACACTCTTGTAAAATTCCATAAATACCCAATATAATTTAACTTTTTTTATCAAAAAACTATACAAAAAAAGCTATGAAATAAATAAAATTTATATTCATAGCCGGTTGCACCATTGACTCTGTATACCCATAAGGTGCCCAGTAATAGGATATACTTCAACGTCTCTATAATTTTTTTATAAAAATAATTAAAAATTATTATATTCAAATTAAATACAGTTATATATCCATTATATTATGTCTATGTTTTATTGTCTATATTTTTTACATTTTTTTCCTTTATTTTTTTATCATCATTAAATAAAATCCTTGTCTACAACAATTACACAATTATAATCAGGATTCATCTCCTTAACTAGTTTTGTTATATCTGCTTTTAGATCTTCTTCTGACATACCTTTAGAAAATTCAGAAGGATTAACTACTATATCAAAGACTAAATTCTTCTTACTTCCTTTTCCAACTATCCTAAAATCATGCATAGATTTTATAAGGCTGTTTTTCTTAAGTATTTCTTCAAGTTCTCTTTTTGATGATATAACCTCTTCATCATCAAGGCATATAGGGTCCATATGAATTACCAAATATATATCCAACTTTTCAGATATTTCTCTCTCAGCAGTATCTATAATTTCATGAATTTCCATTATATCTATATTCGCTGGAATTTCTGCATGTATAGATGCAATGCATCTTCCAACTCCATAATTATGGATTATTAAATCATGTGTACCTATTATATGTTCATAAGATAATAATAATTCTAAAATAGATTTGACCATTTCTTCATCTGGAGCTTCCCCAAGAAGAGGATTTATAGTATCTTTTACAAGAGAAAATCCTGCATAAAGTATTACTAATGATACTACAATACCTACATATCCATCTATAGGTAAATCAGTAAATCTAGCCAAAATAAAAGATATAACTACACAACTTGATGTAAATACATCTCCCAAAGCATCCAATGACACTGCTTTTAATGCTGATGAATTAATTTTATTTCCCATAAATTTATTAAAGCGACTCAACCATATTTTAACCATTATAGATGCAATTAAAAGTATCAGTGGTACTAATTCAAACTTTATAGGAACTGGATTTGTTATTCTTTCTATAGACGATTTCACAAATTGAAGTCCAACCAACATAACCATAAAAGCTACTATTAATGCTGATAGATATTCTATTCTACCATGCCCAAAAGGATGTTCTTTGTCAGCTGGTTTACTTGCTAGTTTAAACCCTATCATAGTTATTGCTGAAGATGCCATATCAGAAAGATTATTAAACGCATCAGCCATTATAGCTATACTTGATGTAAGTATACCTATAGAAACCTTTACTATAAATAAAACTAGATTAGATATTATGCCTACTATTCCTGCTACATAACCATACTTATTTCTAACAACTTTATCTTGAACATTCTCACTATCTTTGATAAATGTTTTGACTAGGATTTTTGAGAACATGAAACTTACCTCCCTGTCTTTTATTTTATTAATAAACTCGAAACTTGATATCTTTACTCATGATAACACAATTTAGATATAAAATTTCTTTAAACTTGTTCTATATCAGTAAAATATTCTTAATTTTCTTTTCTTATAGTTAATATGAAGTAGTTTTATATCTCTGACTAAAATTAATAATGTCTAATAAAATTGGTTCTAGATACTTTATACTTTTATCTAGAACCACTTTTATTATTTTATACCAACTATTTTATTTAACATAATTGAACCAGTTTCTGGACTTTCAAATTCAATTGTAACATTCTTTATATTAGATAAATTTATATTTCTAAATTTTTCAAGTGGTATTACTGTATCACTTATTGGAGTATATCTTGACCAGAATTCCATAAACTTCCCTTCTACATATTCATCTTTTATAACTTCTCCTTCAAAATACTTCATAGCAGATACTTTATCATTTTCTACAATGATACTGCTTTCTTTTCCCTTAGAATCAACTAAGCTAAGTTTGAAAGAAACTACATTATCTTTATTATTTAATTTACTAGGAGAGTTTAATGCCCATCTAAACTTTAGTGCAGAATAAGCTCCTAAGTTATTATTATTTAAAGGTAGTTCTATTTTTCCACTTTCAGATTTCCAATCAACTTGTAACAAGTCTAAATCTTCATTCACTCCAGTATTGATAAATATTTTTGCAGTATCTTTATTCAATCTCTCTGATTCAACCAATTCTTTTATATCAACATTACTTGAACTTATATTTTTAAATGTCTTTTTATTGAATAATTCTACAGATTCACTATATTTAACTTTATTTAAAGTCTGATATCCATACATTTTATAAGGCAATCCTTTTTTATTGAAGATAGGTGATTCACTACTATCAAACTCAAAAATAGATTTCATATAGTCAACTGCATAATTAGAGAAAAAATCTCTATGTTCTTCTTGTCCTAATTTCTCAGGATAAGTTCCATTAGTAGTCTGTGGCTTAGAAAACTCTTTTTCTCCTAAAACTGAGTTGTATGCATTATGATTTCCTCCCACTAGATAAGTTAGACCCAATGGGCTTTTTCTATTTTTATCTAAAGATATATCATAAAAAATATCATCTCCACTATGAACAACATCTCCATCATACTCTGAAACTATTATTGCTGTTGGTATATCAGGAAACTTTTCTATCGGACTATTATACGCTGGTGTAAGTGATATAATTCCTTTTATCCCTTTGAATCCTTTTTGTATTTGGTCTTCTGCTATTTTAATTACCCCTGAACCTGCTACAGAATGTCCTATAAGACCAATTCTATTTAAATCAACTTTATCTTTGAGGTATAACCCAAATCCATTTTTCTTACCTTCGTTTATGTCTTTAAAAGTTTGTATATATGTTTGAGCTAAATAAGTTATTCTTTCATTTTCCACTGGTTCTCCATACTTAAAAGTATAATTTACTGAGGTATCAATAGATACTCCTATTATACCATTTTTTGCCAAAGCCTCAGTAAGATATTTAAATCCATCTTCAAAATCATTTTCTCCATCTCCATGTTGTCCATGAAAGATTAATACTACAGGTGCTTTTTCTTTTATATTTTCAGGTACTGATATTATTCCTTCCATATTAAATGGTATAGATTTACCTCTTATAACCATTTCTGATGTTCCTAAATTAAATTTATTAGTTTCAACCTTATTATTGCTATTTTTTGTTGAATTTATTTCATATGATATTTTTTCATTTGATACTGTATCCGAATTAGATTTATTTGTGCAACCCACAAGAAGAGAACTTATAACTATTATAGATAAAATTATACTGACCCACCTTTTAAACTTCATAAATATTTTCCTTTCTATATATCCCTTTAGATAAAATTTTTAAATTTTTATTAATTGCATTTATTCCTTAACATTCACTTATTAAGCTTTCTACTATTATAACCTATAGTCACTTTCTACTCATATAAATATAAAATAATATCACAAACAAATTCTCTATTATATTTTTCATAATACTAGTTATTTATATGCATCTTAATTGACAACTTTTATTTATTAAGTAGCATAGAAATATCTTATTTATAATCAAACCAACATATTTATAGCAGATTTTTTATATTAATTTATATCTAAGTAAAATAAAAAATTCTTTATTAACAACATTTTTAAATCAATAAAAAATACTCTATTTTCTACATATCAAAATTAATTCACATAATTTTTACTCAAATATCTATTCAAAACATAAAAAATGACTTTTAAATATACTCATGGTAGAATAAAACAAATAAGTCAATAAATTAAAATTTGGAGAAAAATTATGTTAGGAATATATTTCAGTGGAACAGGCAATTCAAAATATTGTATAGAAAAGTTTTTGCAGGAATATGATATGACATCAAAGGCATTTTCTATTGAAGATAAGCAATTGTTACATCAAATTAGTCAGCATAAAGATATTGTATTTAGCTATCCTACACAATACAGCAACATACCTAAAATATTAAAGGACTTTATAATCAATCATCAAAATTTATGGAAAGACAAGCGAGTTTTTATTATTACAACAATGGGGTTATTCAGTGGAGATAGAGCAGGTATCTTAGCTCGTTTGCTTAAAAAATATGGTGCAGTCACTATTGGAGGTTTACATTTAAAAATGCCTGATAGCATTGCTGATGAAAAGGCATTAAAAAAGACTTTAGAAAGCAACAAGAAACTCATAACAAATGCAGAACAAAAAATAAAGCATGCTGTAAGAAAAATACAAGATGGAACTCCACCACAAGATGGAATCGGAATTTTTCATCATATAGCAGGTTTATTTGGACAAAGGTTATATTTTATTAATAAAACAAAATACTATTCAGACAAATTAAAAATAAGTGCTGATAAATGTATTGGCTGTGGAAAATGTGTAAGCCTATGTTGCTTGAAAAATATTGTTGTGAAAAATGGTGTTGCTATACCAGGAAATCAATGTACTATGTGTTATCGCTGTGTTAATAATTGCCCAAAACAGGCAATTACCTTATTAGGTAAACGTGTAATTGAACAAAGTAAAATTGAAAAATATCTATAATACAAGTTTCATTATAATTTAATTATGATGACTAATTAATTTAATTGATTAAAAAAAGACAGCTGACTATTTATCAACTGTCTTTTAAGTTAATACTCCATTAAATAAAATCTATGTTATATAATGATTGCTTTTAAAGCACCCTCATCAAAATACATCAGGATTAATTTAAGTCATTTATTTTTATATTTCCTTTGGGCAAATATAACGTGCCATCCCCTTGCTATGTTCGCCATATTCAATAGCTTCTTTTGGACATCGACATATACAAGCCATGCAATGAGTGCAATGATTTCCCCAGTTTGGCTTTCCATCATTAAGGTGTATATTTCCAAGTGGACATACATTTTCACATTTCTTGCAAGAAACACAAGCATCTGTCACATAAAATTTTTTAGAATGAACAAATACTGGATAAAATATATTATTGACCAATCCACTACTGAATTTAGCCTTAAATGTTGCTTTCGATTCTGGGAATGCTATATCAGTTCTAATACATTGTATTGTAGATGATATTTTCTGCTCAGCTTGTTCAATCGTTACTAGAGCTTCTTCTTTACTTGGTGTACTAAAAAGCGCAATATAGTTTTCTGGCATGACTACAGAAGCACATCCTCTGTAATTCATCCCTTTTGCTTTACACAATTTCTTCAAGTATGTGCCTGAATTGCCAATATCAGCCCCACAGGTCATTACAAAATAAATATTCTTATTTCCACTAAGTTCTGTTTTCATCAACCATTCATGCACAATACGTGGAATACGCCATGCATAAGTTGGTACAACGATAACCCATGGTCTTTCAGATGCTAAATGAGAATAATCCCTAGTTCGAATTTTTTCAAATATATTCAATACTTCATTCTGAAGCTCTTTACCCATTCTTTTTGCTACATATTCACTATTACCAGTCCCAGAAAAATATACAATCATAATTTTAGCAACTCCTTTATAAAATTCCTATTTTTAAACCCATACATATTTTTAACTTACTTAAATACTCAGATATACTTTTTATTTGTATTTTTACTCTTTTAGTTCTCCTCAATATGTTTCGTTAATGTTCTTTAACCATTATATCAGACAAAATAAATATTGCGACATTGGTAAAGAAACTCTTTACCATTAAAAGATTATATATCATTATTTCATATCAAATACTTTTAAAATTATGTTGTTTATCAGTTTATATCTTCAAGACTCTTTACATCATATCAGGACTCATTTAATGGCAGTAAATTAGTAGCAATAATAATCTTTAAATCTCACGAATATTTTGCTAAATACCATATTTTAATGGTCAATCATCTTTTTAAGTATAATAATGTACCATACAAAAAAGTGATAAATAGTATTTTGAAATCACTTACACAAAAACAAATAAAACCGCAAAAGCGTAGTATTAATACGATTTTGCGAAATTTTATAATCTAATTTTTATTATTAAGATTTACTTTCTTACTATTTTTTACTGTTCTAAGAAGTAATTTTACAAATTCATTTGACAATAGAATAGTCGATGCGAATAATATTATCTTTATCCACATATCAAACCCTAGTGACACTGAATTGAAGAAACTTTGGAATACTTGGGTAAATATTATTTGAATCACCCCTGTCACAACTATTACTTGTAATGCTAATTTATTTTTAAATAGATTTGGTATTGTACTGTTTAATCCAAATTCTCTACAATTTAATGCATTAAAAAGAGCACTGAATGCAAATAATGAAAATATAACTGTACCTTGTTCTTCTGGAGTTGCTCCCAATATATTAAAAGCTGATTGTGTAAATACAATTGTAATCATAAGTATAGCATTTATAATAATATTAACAGACATAGACCTAGCTATTATTCCAGAATGTCTATTTATTGGCTTTCTTTTCAATACATAATCTCTAACAGGTTCTAATCCTAATGCAAGAGCTGGAGGACCATCCATTATTATATTTACCCATAATAATTGTATTGTAGTAAATGGCATATCTTTACCAGTAAGTTGAGATATTATAGCAATTATAAATGCTACTATATTTACAGTAAGCTGGAACTGTATAAATCTTTGGAAGTTTTCATAAATACCTCTTCCCCATTTTATTCCCTCTACTATTGTACTAAAACTATCATCAGTCAATATTATATCTGCTGCATTTTTAGATACTTCTGTACCTGAGATTCCCATAGCGATACCAACATCTGCTTGACTAAGAGCTGGAGCATCATTTATACCATCACCTGTTACGGCTACAACCTCACCACTTTTTTGAAGTGCAGAAACTATTCTCATCTTTGTATCTGGTTTACTTCTTGCGACAATAGATATTCCTTTTATTTCTTCTCTTAACTCTTCATCTGTCAGTACATCTATATAGGTTGCTTCAACTGCCTTTTTACCATCATTCAATAATCCTAATTCATCTCCAATAGCAGTTGCTGTATTGATATTATCCCCTGTAAGCATTTTTACATCTACACCTGCATTAAATGCCTTATCAATAGACTCTTTAACACCTGCTCTCAATGGGTCTACTATTCCTACAAAGCCACTAAATACTAAATTTTCTTCCTTCTCATACCCTCTTGGATTTCCGATTAAATTCAATTCTCCTTCTGAAGTTATTGCAACTTCTGTTCTAGATTTAGTCATCTTTTTATAAGCAAACCCCAATGTTCTCATAGATTTAATTTGTAGTTTTTTAATTTCATCGAGAATACCTTTTTCTATTTTAGGAGTTATTGGGACAATACTTTTTCCTTGTTGTACATAAGAACATTTCTTTAATAATACTTCTGGAGCTCCTTTTGAAAGTAGTATATCTGAATCCTCTTGACGAATTAATGTTGACATTTTCTTTTCTTCTGAACTAAAGGGGATTTGTGATATTAAATAAGTTTGTTTTCTCATTTCATTATAATTTTTATCGTTATGATATAAAAGTAATGCACACTCTGTTGCACTTCCAATATATTTAAATGAATTATCTTCCTTTTCTATATCAGCTGTTGAATTCACTATACAGTTTTGTTCAAAATAACTATTACTTTGATATTCTCCACTACTTATATACTTACCATCAACATATGCTACTTCTACCATCATCTTATTTTGTGTCAAAGTACCTGTCTTATCAGAACATATTACAGAGACAGAACCTATAGTTTCACAGGCTTCTTTCTTTGTTACTAATGCATTTATCTTTGCCATCTTTTGCATTGTTATGGCTAAAGTAATATTTATCATAGTTGGTAAACCTTCTGGTACTGTTGCAACTATTAAAGCAATACAAACCATATATGCATTTTTAGCAGGCTCTAATGATTGTAAAAAAGATAAAATACTGCTTGTATCCAAAATTAGCATACCTCTTCTTTGCATTTGTATAATCATAAACATACATAATAATGTAGCTATTACACCTGATATACCTGCTATTTTAGCACCTAACTTACCTAATTTAATTTGAAGTGGAGTTTGCTGGTCATCATTTGATAAGTTCTGTGCTATCTTACCCATCTCTGTCTTATCACCAATATGAGTAACAACCATTATCCCTCTACCATATGCTACAAGAGTTCCCCCAAATACCATATTGATTTGTTTTGCGGGTATTGTATCTTGTTCAATTATTTCTGTTTTAGAATAAACTACCTCCATATCTAATATAGCATCAGCATTTTTAGCTACATCATCAGATTCGCCTGTTAACATATCTTCTCTAAGCTTTAGATTTATAGATTGTATAAGCCTTCCATCTGCTGGTATCATATCTCCTGTTTCTATATATACAATATCTCCTGGTACTAAATCATTTTTTGATATTTTAACTATCTTTCCATTTCTAAGTACCTTTACCTCTATATTCTCTGTTAATTTTGATAGAGCATGAGCAGCTTTTTTAGATTTCCCTTCAGTTATTATACCTATGGAAATACCAATAAAGATAGCTCCTAAAATACCTAATGCATCATGCAATTCTCCCACAAATGAGCTTATTACTGCTGCTCCTATAAGAATTAATATCATAGGTTCTGTCAGACTTTCCCCCAACTCGTCCCAAAATGTTCGTCCTTCTTTTATCGTAAATTCATTTAATCCATATCTAAGCTTCCTCTCTTCTACCTCATTATCAGCAAGTCCAACTTCTGGATTTGTCTTTAAGTATTTTAAGACTTCTTTGGTAGGTTTATTATAATACCTCATAACTTTATCCCCCTTGTTAATTATCTATAGAGAATTATATGCTTATGATAGCTTGTATATTACTTTTCAAAAAAAATAAGGAGTTGTCTCAAAATTGATTTTTTTCTAATCAAATTTTAAGTTCAACTCCTCTGTTGAATTTTTATAAGCTATTTTTTACTACTTCTTTTTTAATTAATATTCTAGATTTTAATATTTAAGAAATTTGAGTACAAGAGGTAAAGCATATGTATTTTAAATAAAATTAATTTATCATTACACTAAAAAATTACTTTTTATAATAGCTAAATCCTTCACTTGCCATATAGCAAGCAACTAGATGATTCTGTTTATGTTCAAATAATTCAGGCATTTCTTTTCTACAATATTCTGCTGATACTGGACAACGCTCCACAAAAGGACATCCTTTTTCAGAATTCGAAAAAATTTTGACTTCGTCTTGTACATCTACTTCTTCATGTAGTATATTTCTGCTATTCGGATTTGGAGTCAAAACTGCACGCAAAAGCATCTGTGTATATGGATGTAAAGGTGTATTGTAAACCGCCTCAGCATTTCCAATTTCCACGATTCTACCAGCATACATCACAGCAATCCTATCAGAAATATAACGTACCATGCTTAAGTCATGTGAAATAAATAGATAAGTAAGACCAAGCTCCATCTTTAACTTATATAAAAGATTTATAATCTGACTCTGAATAGAATTATCCAGTGCTGACACTGGTTCATCACATATAATAAAATCTGGCTGAACCACGAGTGCACGTGCAATACTAATTCTTTGTCTTTGCCCTCCTGAAAACTCATGTGGGAAACGTCCTGCGTGTTCTCTCAAAAGCCCAGTCATTTCTAACAATTCATATACTTTTTGTGTTCTTGTATTTTTATCCAACATCCCATGAACCTTCAAATTTTCTGCAATAATAGATTCTACTGTCATATGTGGGTCTAAAGACATATATGGGTCCTGAAATATCATTTGTGTATGTTGTGCAAATGCCTTTCTTCTACTTTGTCTATGTAGTTCTAACTTTTTGCCTTGAAATAATATTTCACCTTCGCTTGATGGATATACACCCATAATAACTCTTGCAAGAGTTGATTTTCCACAACCAGATTCTCCAACAAGCCCTAGAGTTTCACCTTTATAAATAGTTAGGTTCACATGATTGACAGCAATATTTTTGCGCTTTCTTCCTAGAGGGAAGCTCTTGGATACATTATTTAATTCAAGTAATTTTTCCATCATCCAATTCCTCCTTTGGAAAACTTTCATGCAGACGCCAACAAGAAGCACTGTGACTATTTGAAACCTCAAATAAAGGTGGCTCTTCTCTCAAACAAATCTTCATACAATATGGACACCTCTTTGAAAAAGAACAACCGACTGGCAAATCAGATAAGTTTGGTGGACTTCCCAATATAGATATGCGTTCCCCTATACCACCTGATGTAGGAAGTGTTCTTAACAGTGCCTGTGTATATGGGTGTGTTGCTCTATTAAAAAGTTCTTTCACACCACTTTCTTCCACAATTTTTCCAGCATACATCACTGCTACACGGTCTGCCAAGTTTGCTACAACACCAAAATCATGAGTAATCAAAAGTACAGCTGTTCCCATCTCTTTTCTAATTTTAGCAATCAATTTCAAGATTTGCAGTTGTGTAGTAACATCAAGAGCTGTTGTTGGTTCGTCTGCAATAAGTAGTTTAGGATTGCATGCCAAAGCCATAGCAATCATTACACGTTGTTGCATACCTCCTGAAAATTGATGAGGGTACTGTTCTGCTTGTAGTTCAGCATTTGGTATCTGTACCATTTCAAGTAATCTAACTGCCTCTTTCTTACAATCAGATGATGACATTTTCTCTTTTCTATATAGTGACTCTGTAATCTGCTTACCTATTTTCATTGTAGGATTCAAACAGGTCAAAGGGTCTTGAAAAATCATACTTGCTAAAGTACCTCTTATTCGTTCCATCTCTTTTTCTGATGCATTCAAAATATCAAAATTGAGAAGTTTCAATTCCTCAGCCATAATTTTAGCTGGTGGTGAAGGATTTAGTTGCAAAATTGACTGTGCCATTACACTTTTACCACAACCACTTTCACCCACTAACGCAAGAATCTCGCCACTGTTCATGGAAAGTGATACACCTCGAACTGCATTTACTGTTCCTTCGTACATATCAAAAGATACATTTAATTCCTTAATTCTTAGAATGTCGTCCATAATAAGCAGACCTCCTTAATCTAGGATTTAGAGCATCTTGAAGTTGGTCTCCCAAGAGATTGAAAGAAAGCATTATCAGACAAATAAATAATCCTGGCACTACAAGCCTTGCTGGATAAGTCTGAAAAACAGCAACACCTTCATTTGCCATAATTCCCAATGATGGATATGGTGGTGGAACTCCCATTCCCAACATTGATAAGAATGCTTCTGTAAATATAATTCCTGGGATGCTCAATGTCATGTGTACAATTATAATACCTAACATATTAGGAATTAAGTGGAAGAAAATAATCCGTCCCATACTTGCTCCCATAATTTTTGCAGCAATTATAAATTCTCTCCCCATAAGAGAAACCACCTGTCCTCTTACCAATCGTGCCATACTAGTCCATCCTACAAGGGTATAGGCAATAATCAAAGTTCCAATTCCCTGTGGAAGCACTGCCATAAGTAAAAGAACAACAACAAGGTATGGAATTCCACTAATGATTTCCAATGTACGCATCATTACATTGTCAACCATACCACCTATATATCCAGAAATACTACCATATACTACTCCTACTATGCAGTCTATAATAGCTACCACCCCTGCTACTAGAAGTGATACTCGTGTCCCATACCAGATACGTACAAAAATATCACGCCCAAGATTATCTGTACCAAAGATATGAGTAAAACCACTACTCATATCTTTACTAAAAAAGGGGTTATTTGCATATGCCACATTCTGAGATGAAAAATCAAAATTACAAAATATTGGAAAAAATACTGAACCTATCATAAGAATAAGTATCATTATAAATGATACTACTGCAATTTTATTGTGGCGTAGTATGGATATGGTCTCCCTTGCAAAACTCATAGAGGGATACACCTGTTCGTTATTAGTCATATCTGAATTACAGCCATCAATAGATGAAAAATCTTCATGAACAAGTACTCTTTTACTACTATCTATTTTCCTCACCTCCTAATCTCACGCGAGGGTCTATACAGCTGTTCAAAATATCCACGATTAGATTACACAACACAAGAAACATACCAAAAAATAATGTTGTTCCTATAATCACTGGATAGTCATTGGCCTGTACTGAGTCCACAAAGTATTTTCCAAGACCTGGAATAGAAAATACATATTCTACAGCAAATGTCCCAGTCAACAGAACTGCTGTCATAGGACCAAGAACTGTTATCACTGGCATTAATGCATTGCGTAGACAATGATGAAGGATAATATCTTTTTTCTTGATTCCTTTCACTTTTGCTGTACGAATATAATCCTGCCCAAGTACATCAAGCATACTAGAGCGCATTAATCTTCCAATACTTGCCATAGAGCCAAAAGCTAGCGCAAATGCAGGTAAAATCTTGCTATTTTCACTCCCCCATCCTATAATTGCAAAAAAATGGATACCAGTAAATTGAAACAACACAATTCCAAAAAAATACTGCAACAAAGCACCAATAATAAATGATGGAACAGACACCCCAAGAAGCACCAAAATCATCATCAATGTGTCCCACTTTGTCCTATGCTTCAAAGCAGCTATAATACCTGACAAAAATCCCAAAATGATTGCAAAAATCAAAGCCCGTATTCCCAGTTCTAAAGAAACTGGGAATGCCTGGGCTATAATATCTGTGACTTGACGACCAGAAACAATTGAAGAACCAAAATCTCCATGTATCAAATTATTCACATATATTCTGTACTGCTCTAATACAGGTTTATCTAGACCATATTTTGTGGCTAAAGAAGCTTTTATCTCAGAATTAATTACCTTAAGTCCAGAAAAAGGGTCTCCTGGAAGCATCTGCATCAGTAAAAATGTAATGGAAATCAAAACCCATACAGTAAGTACCGCATAAATAAGTCGCTTAGCGATATACCTCATTTGTAAAGACATCTTGTCTGCTCCTGTCATGTTTTTTATTTACTTAATATGTGCATTTAAAACGTTAAAGAATTGAAATGGTGTACGTACTAGACCAACTAGTTTGTCAGAAACTGCATAAGTAGTACATGTAAAATACATCGGTCCTATAACCATATCATCCATTAGAATTTTTTCTGCCTGTATCAGTATCTCTTGACGCTTTTTAGAATCACTCTCATGAGTTGAATCCTCAATCAACTTATCATACTTTGGATTGGAATACTTTCCATAATTGTTCATATTTTCTGTTGTATAGTTCTCCAAAAATGTAATTGCATCATTCTCAGAAGGACCCCAAGCATCCACTGCAAAACTATAATCACCATTTCTTTTTGCTTCAGACAAAGCTTTGACTGCTGTAGATTTCAGTTCTACATCCAGTCCAAGATTTTCTTTCCATTGTTGTTGCAAGTAGGCAGCCTGATTCTGATTATATGTTGTATCTGATGTCCAAAATACAAGTTTAATATCTTTCTTTTCTATCCCAAGTTCTTGAAGTGCCTTATCAAGGAATTCCCTTGCCTTATCTTTGTCATACTTAAATAAGCTACCACGTTTTTCTGCATAACTTTTACCATCAACACCTTTTATAACACCTGGTACAAGACCATTGGCTGCTATAGAACCATCATTAATTACATTATTAAGTAGACTTTGTACATCAATAGAATAGGCAAGTGCTTTTCTTAGGTTTATGTTAGAAAGATACTCATTTTGTGTATTAAAGCTTAAATACCAAGAACCTCCATCTATATAGGATTGAATAGTATCTTTACTTTTGTCTCCCACGAGTTTAATTTGTTCGTTATATAGGTTACAAAGATCAATTTCTCCAGCAGTAAATGCATTCAAACTTGTATTTGCATCTCCTATCATAACCAACTTAACTTTAGGAATATTAATTTCTGATGCATTATAATATTCTTCAGCTTTCTCCATTGTAATATGGTCATCATGAACCCATTCTGTTATTTTATATGCACCATTTGTTACCATTTTATCGGCCTCTTTAGCGTACTGTTTATCACCAATTGCCTTATAAGCCTTTTTATTTATTGGCAAAAAATATGGCTGTGACAAATAAAACAAGCCATTAGTCATTGGATGAGACCATTGAATTTCTAATGTATAATCATCTAATACTTTTAACCCAAGTTGTGATTCGTCAATCTCACCCTTATAAAATGCTTCTCCATTTTTAATATTCTTGTATATATACGAAGCAAATATACTTCCAGTAGAAGGCGTCATCTGTGTCACCCAGGAATAGTAAAAATCATTCGCGGTTACTGGGTCTCCATTTGACCATTTTGCATCCTTTCTTAGATGCATTGTATAAATAGTGTTCGCATCATTTATATCCCAACGTTCTGCTAAATCAGCTACTGGCTCATCCTTCTCATTCAACTTTGTGAATCCAGCCATGCAATGATAGAGAATACTTTGTGCAATAGTATCACTCATTCTCATTGGATTCAATTCTGTTGGCTCAGATGTAACATTTAACGTTACCATTTCTTTTCCTTGAGTCCCCTGAAAAACTGAGCCTTTTGTTGCATCTCCTTGAGTAGGTGTGGAACATGCCACCAAATTTAGTGCAAGTATAGCTACTACTAATAATGTTATAATTTTTTTGTATCTCATATTTTTCTCCCTCTAAATAATTAATTCATATAATTCCTAACAATCATCCTGCACATCCAATATCATATTAAATGAATCAATTGACATAGGTTTATAATAATAATAACCTTGAACCATATCACATCTATACTCTTTTAAAGACTCTATATGTTCTTTAGATTCTACGCCTTCAGCAATTACTTTCATATTTAAAGAATGAATTAAATCTATAATAGTCTTTATTACTAAACTACTATTGCCATTTAAGTTATTTAAAAAAAACTGACGGTCCATCTTGATAATATCAAAATGAGCATTAAGTAATACATTAAAAGAAGAATAACCATCTCCAAAATCATCTAGTGAACATGTAAACCCATATTCTTTGAAATCAGATACTACTTTTTTTAAACGTTCAGTATCATTTAAAGAAATTGATTCCATAAATTCAATTTCAATATAGTGCTTCGGAATATCATATTTTTCAAACACATCAATGTAATTTTGAACAATCCCTGGGTCATAAAAATGTGACTTTGAAATATTAAAACTAATTGGCACAACTTTCTGATTGTTTTTTATTCTTGTATCCAAGTACTGACACATTTGTTCAAAAGTATCAATATCAATTAATTTAATGTAGCCATTTTGGTTTAAAATAGGCAGAAATTTATATAATGGGATGCTGTTTCCATCTTTATCAAACCAACGAAGTAATGCCTCTGCACCTATAACCTTTCCATTTATTAGACTGATTTTGGGCTGTAAGTACGTGACAAATTCATAACCTTTATATGCATCTGCTGTCTCTATTTCCAGTTTCATACGGTCCATATAACTATTATAAAAAGAATCACCATAAAGTTCTATACAAGAACTTCTATTAAGTAAAGCTTCACTTTCTTTCCTACACAAATTCGCATAATTTAGTGCATCATAAAATGAGACTTCTGGGTTAATAATCACATAAATACCCATAGACATAAAAAGATTTCTATAAATCCGCTCATCATCTATACGATATAATATGTCAATTAGTGGTATCAATCGTTCATATATAAGATAGTTAGAATCATCACACCTTACTAAAAAAGCAAAGTTATCCGCATATAAATATGCAGCGTACTCCCTTTCTTCTAAAAATGTGGTTATTTTTTGAAAAACCAATGTCAGGATTTCATCACCTGCTTTACTTCCATACTTTGTATTAAAATAGCGAAAATTTTTAATGTTCAAGTGTATTAAAGCATATCTTTCATCACTACCTTTTATCTTACAATATTTTTCCAAAATATATGAAGTATCATACATATCACGCTTTAAGGTGCTATTATTTTCCGTTTCCATTACGATTGGCTCCTTTGTTTATAAATTGTATATACATTTCTTCCCTTATTTTTGGATTGGTATAAGGCTAAATCAGCATTTTTAATAAGAGTTAATTCATCACAACCATGCATATGTATCTCATTATATATCCCAAAAGATAAAGTGAGCTGTTTGGAATTTTTACTTTTTAAATGTACAATATTTTTGTCTCTCAGCTCTTTTTGAACTGATTCAACAAATGTAATAATTTCATCATCACTTCTATCAACAAATATACAGGTGAATTCATCTCCTCCATATCGTGCAGCAAAAGCATTGTTTGGTAAGTTCTTCTTTAATAAAGTAGTAACTTCTTTTATTGCCTCATCACCTTTTAAATGACCATAGTAATCATTATATTCTTTGAAAAAATCGATATCAACCATAACATATCCAATGGATAAAACCTCATCATCTTGGATTAATTTACTTATAAGTTTACTACAGTATCTTCGATTATAAATTTTTGTAAGTTCATCTATATCTGCTACTGTTTGTAGACTAACTTGCTTTTCCAACATAAGATTCTGTTCTTTTTCTCTTTCATAGAGAGAAATAAGACTTTTGAAGCTTTCGCCCATTGATATCTTACTGTCCATTTCTCCTTTTAATATGGTTTCATAAAAAGTTTCATAAAGTTCATCAGTTTCATGCCCAAATAGAATTGAATATTGAACATGTAATTTTTGAATTTGTATCATTATATTTTGATTCGTATTTTTATACAATGTGTCTAATTGGTTTAAGCACCATGCTGCATCTTCTTCTCTTTTCAACAAAAGCAAAAATTCCATTAAATATAAATAAATGGATTTCAGTAAAAACGCTTCTTCCTTATTTTTAATCAACTTATTTATCAAACTATCTATTTTATGTAACGCTTCTGTTTCCTTATTTTCTAATAATAAAAGACGTATTTCTCCTTCCATAAATAATAAAGGTAAAATGCCAACTTCACATTTTACTCTTAAACATTTTTCATGATACTTCAGGGCTTTATCTAATTCTCCTTGAACACAAGAAAGGTGTAATAGATTCACAAGTATAGACTTGTAATAAAAAAGCACACTTTTTATAGGAATATCTTTTATAACATCTAATGCTTTTGTATAGAATTGCTCTGCAATTTTATATACACCACTTGTGTAAAATATATCAGCAATATTGTTATAGAAAATAGCACATGATTTTTTATCTTTAATTTTATAAGCAATTTGGATTCCTTCTAAATATATAGTAAGAGCTGCTATTTCGTCACAAATAGTAACATTTCGCAAGCCCTCTATTTTAAAATATTCAATTAAAACATCAAAATAATTTTTATTCTCAGCAATTTCTCTTGCCTTCTCTGAATGAAAATTATAAGCATCTACATCCCATTTCATTTGAAAATATTGTGCCAAATACACATGAGCCAATGCTTGTCCATAGAAGTAGTTTAACTGTTCTGATATCATTAGTAACCTATCACAATCGTGTTTATTAAACCTAGAATTATGCTCAAAACGACACTGAATTCGATCAATCAGCAATTGAATTTGTTCAAGTGCTACATTATAGTTATTCATTATGCACCTCTTCCATAGCAATTATTGATTTAGCATTATTTCTACCATTATTCTTTACATCATATAGTGCTTTATCTACTTCATCAAATAAATTAAGTACATCAACTTTAGTTGAAACTGTCTTATTACCATATCCAATTGACAATGTTATTATTTTTTCACATCGTGAATGTATATGTTCAAGACTTTTTTCTTTTATTGCTTCTTTTACTTGATTAACATATTCAGCCATTTGTTCAAAATTCAAATCCCAGCTAAGACAAACAAATTCATCACCACCATAGCGAAAGACTGCCATTTGTTCATTTGCCTTTTCTTTCAAGCCACTTGCTACTTGTTTTAATATTTCATCACCTTCCAAATGACCATAATAATCATTGTATTCTTTAAAGTAATCAATATCAAATATTGCAAGACCAATATTAGTATATCTATTACTATTGAGAATTTCATCTTGCTTAATATTAAAATAATAACGATTGTATACATTAGTCAATTCATCATAATTTACAAGGTCATATAATTCTTCTAATACTTTTTTTGATTGAGTATACTTAGTATAAGTGTCATTCAATTCAATTTTTGCACGTAAACCTTCTACTTTTAATAGATTTACTTGATTCTGTGCTTTTAAATATAAATCATAATACTCGTGGTAATGGTAATATAATTCTTTTTTTGTCTCAAATTTCTGTGAATACTTAATATTCAATTTACATAATTTCAATAAAGGCTCTGGTTCATCTTCTTTTATTAGCTCTTGTAAGGATTGTAATAATTCACTTGATTTTACTTTGTTTTTGATAGATATCATTGCTTCTAATGCATTCATCAAAAATTCTATGAGATAAACACGATTTGGAAAAGTCATAAGTCCATCATTCTGCATTTCCTGTAGATAATATAAACTTTTTTCTTGATTCTGTATCTCTGCATAATAAAGCAAATATGCATAATCAACATATATTTTTAAATCTTTCTCTTCGAAGGGAAGTAAACTCAATTCTTCAATAGTTGATTTCATCAATTCAAGCTTACCTAATTTTAAATATATATTAATGAAATTAATTAACAGCATTCGCAGAAAACGTGGCTTCGTATCTGGCAAAGAACGCAATACTTCCATTGATTTATCTAAATAGAACAGTGCTTCATCATATAATTCATAGTCCAAATAATAAGCACTAATATTCCCATAATTTATACCAATGCGATGTCTGATGTCTAATCTTTCAGAAACATCCAATGCTTTTAAAGTGTATCTAAATGCAGACTGTTTATCATATGAATTTAAAGAAAGTAAACTACACAGTGCATAAAATTTTTCTAATAATTCACTTGGATTCTTTTCATTAATATACTCTTGTGCATACTCCAACTCTTTTGATACGCATTTCATATTTGATTCCACATAGAAATAATAATCGGCACGCCATACATGTCCAAAAGCCACACTTTGCCAATCTTTACTTTCTTTTGAAATCGAAATCAGTTTATCACAAATCCCACAAATAACATCATCGTTCACATTAATGTTTTCATGTATTTTTCTCTTTAATTCCTCAATTTCACACAAAACGTAGTTTTCAATCATGGCATTACTCCAAATTTATTTTTTACAACATTATAACACACAAGTGAGGCTTTCCACAATGAGATCTACATTTGTGTATCATAAGTATTAAATAGACTATACTGCTGTCCATTGTTGGCAATAACATACCTATTTTCCTCTTATATCAATGGTTCACAGTTTTTTAAGATTTTAAATAAACTTTCATTTAAATTATTACATAGATTAGGAGTTCTTAGAAATTCCATTTTCTATTTTTCTACAAAAAAAGGAGATGATTCAAAGTTTTATTTTGAGGCATCTCCTTATAATAATTATATATTATTGGGTTTTATGTTATAGGCTTTATAGGTTGTGAGCTATATAAATCAATATACTTAATCTTCAAAATATCCTTCTGGATATAATGGGAATTTAGCTATAAGTTCCTGAGCTTCTACCCTACATTCATCTAATACTTCTTTATTATCAATATTTTCTGCTACCTTATTCATTATTCCTGCTATTTGCACAACTTCTTTTTCTTTAAGACCTCTTTGAGATATTGATGTAAGACCGATACGAACGCCACTAGTTACAAATGGTGATTGTGGGTCATCAGGTATAACATTTTTATTAACCGTTATTCCTACATATTCAAGAGCCTTTTCAAACTGCTTTCCTGTCAAATTTTTACTTCTTAAATCAACCATTACTATATGATTATCAGTTCCACCACTTACTATACTAAATCCGTGAGAAATAAGTTCAGCTGCCAAAGTTTTAGCATTTACTACTACTTGCTCCATTATTTTACGAAACTCATCTGTCCCTAAATACAATAGCGAAAACGTTTTCGCTGCAACTGTGTTAAGATGTATAGAACCTAATGTTCCTGGGAAAACACCTTTATCAAGTTTCTTTGCATGTTCAGCTTTACAAAGCACAATACCACTTCTTGGTCCACAGAAAGTTTTTGTTGTAGATGAAGAAACAAAATCTGCATAAGGTACAGGACTAGGTATTACTTTTGCTGCCACCAAACCTGCAACATGAGCCATATCTACCATAAAATAAGCTCCTACTTCTTTTGCAACATTTGATATTCTTTCATAATCTATCAATCTTGGATATGAACTTGCCCCTGCAATTATAAGTTTTGGTTTACACTCTTTTGCCTTCGCTTCAAGAGCATCATAATCTATACGACCAGTATTTGAATCTACACCATAAAATTCATATTTATAAATATCATGTAAGAAGTTTACTGTACTACCATGTGTTAAGTGTCCCCCTTGGTCAAGACGCATACTTAAAACAGTATCATTTGGCTTTAATATTGCTGAATATACACAATAGTTAGCTGTAGAACCTGAGTAAGGCTGTACATTTACATGTTCTGCTCCAAATATTTCTTTTGCACGTTTTATTGCTAGATTTTCAAGTTTATCTGCTTCTTCAGAACCTGCTTGGAAACGTGCTCCTGGATAACCCTCTTCTGTTTTATTTGTAAATACACATCCACTTAATTCAAGTACTTCTGTTGGTGCTGTACTTTCAGAAGCTATCATCTCGATATTATGCTCTTGTCTAACCAATTCACCAGCTACAATTTCGTATAACTCTGGGTCTGAAATTCTTGTTGTTTTTAACATAATAACACCTCTTCTTAATTTAATTATTTTTATAAATTTAATTAATTTTTATTTATATTCTACTATAATATTTTAATTAATTATATTATCAAAATTTGCAATTTATTTAACTATTTTGACTTTTTTATAATTTGTATTACAATAAGAAATTTTCTCAACTATCAATTACCCTAACTATATTTATTCCTGACTTTGAGTTGATTTTTCTCTACATGTAATTGCCCTATATACCATGCAAACTAAAATTAAAAGTCCCATATAACCTGTGTATGGATATAAAATATTTACTAGCTTACCAAATGGTAAAAAGCCACCAATACAAGCCAAAATAGCTACTACTGTTGTAACTAATTTAAATTTAGGGTGTTTGTCTTCAACAATTCTATTAGTCACAGACCATAAAAGTGGAACAGCAGTTGTATAGATACCTAATATAAGTGCAACTGAGAAACATACACCTACAATAGGAGATATATTATCTGCTAGATAAAGGGATGGTATCTCTTTCATATACAGGTTACCTATATCTGAAATCATAGCTAGATACATAACTATACCAGCAGTCATAAAAACTACACCACCTAATAATCCTCCCCAGAAAGCATCTTTTTTATTTTCAACAGAAGCTCCCATACCTGTTAAAAATACAATCATTACAATTATATTTAATGTATTGTAAATTACACCTGAAACTATTGGGCTTCCTGATGCTTTTGTAACTTCAATATTTTTCATTGCCTCTCCAACAACAGGTAATCCATCTAAGTGCTTAAATAAACTTATTAATCCAACTGCAATAGTAAATACTGCTATTACTGGTCCAATGCGCCCAAGTATATTTACTAATTTTTCAAGCCCCATGGATACTGTGATTAGTGTAGCAATAGACATTAATACCCTTCCTAAATAAGGATTTATTCCATAATATTCAGTTAAAGTTGAACCAGCACCTGAAATCATTACTATCAGAATTCCAAATAAAAATATTGGACTAAACCATTCATAAAATTTTCCTAGAATCTTTCCACAATAAAAAGTGTAAATTCTTGTTGGCTCTTTAAGTTTTAACTCTCTCCCCCTTGTTATGACTTCAACACCAAGAAATGAGAATAGTACCATCGATATTAATGCTCCAATCAATCCCATATATCCTTGGGATGCAAAAAATTGGAGTATTTCTTGACCAGTCGCAAATCCTGAACCTATTGCTGTTGCTAAATAAGCACCTGCAATACAGATAACATTTTTAATATTTACTTTGTCTGACATATCAACTTACCTCCATTATAAAGTTACCTTCTTTAACAAATATAAATTTACAGCGAATTTAAATGAATATTCTGTCTTTTTGGAATAATATTTAATTCACTTTTTTTATTTTGTATATTTTTTAATTTTTATTTATATATATTTTTTTATATATATAGGTACATCTTTTATAAGGTTCAATGTTATTAAATATGTTTAAAGCGCTTTAATTTTTGTTATTAATTAAAGTATACTTATCCAGACATTTTCAAACAATTATCTATATTGACTTTTTATTTATCAATTTCAATTTTTAATATTCAATTTATAAACTTTGGGTGTCATCCCTTTTTCTATCTTAAAATTCTTATAAAAGTTATTTAGACTGTTATATCCAACTATTTCCGCAATCTCATTTATACTTTTTTTTGTATTTTCAAGCAATTCTATAGATTTTTCTATTCGTATATGATTTAAATATGATATAAAGGTAGTATTCAAATTACTTTTAAAAATCCTAGATATATTGGATGGATTAGTTAAAAATAATTTAGCACAATCATTTAATTTTAAATCCTCACTATAATTTAAATTTATATACTCTAGTATTTCATTTAACAAATCATTGCTAGTATACTGATAACCAATAATCTTTTCTACAGACCTAGTAAACTCCTTCAAGTCTAGTGGTTTAAGAAGTATATCTTTTACATTTAATCTTAAAGCTTTTTGGGCATATTCAAAATAATCAAAGGCAGTTATTACTACAAATTTTATTTTTTTAGATATGTGAGATGTTCTTTCTATTACTTCCAACCCATTATATATCGGCATCTGAATGTCTATAAATACTATATCTGGCTCTAAACTAATTATCTTTTCTACTGCTTCGTCACCAGAAGTTGCTCTCCCAACAATTTCTATTGGCATATCTTTCATCTCTATAAAATGTGTTATTATTTTTAAAACAGCTTCTTCATCATCTATTATTAGTGCTCTTCTCATGAGAATTCCTCCCTTTTAGCTTAATGATGTACAAAAAAGTAAGATGTAAAAAATAATATAGAAACATCTAATATATTTCTTTATACTGATAAAACTTATTAATTTTATCTAAGTTTTATACATATTCTTTATTCATTTTCAAGAGGGATTTTAATAGTTATATAAGTACCTTCTTTACTATTTGATTTAATATTCATCTCAAAATCACTTCCATAAGCAGATGTGAACTTTGTATATATTAAAGATAGACCATGACCATTATTACTATGAATACCTGTTTTCACTTTTTCAATAGTACCTTCATCCAAAATAGTTCCATTATTACAGATTTTTATAACAGCATACTGACAATCTACACTTGCAACTATTTTAATTTGCTTTTCTTTATCAATATCTCTAAAACCATGTGTAAAAGCATTCTCTACAATAGGTTGAATAAAATTGAAAGGTACAGAAATCTTATATAACTCTTTTGGAATAACATATTCAACTTTTAATGCATTACCATAACGTAACTTTTGCAAATTTAAATAATTTTTAATATATAATATTTCAGCTTCTAATTCTACAAACCTTAAATCCGACCTCATTGTATATCTAAACATTTTAGACAAATCTATTATTGCACTATATAAATCATAGCAACCATCATCAAGTGCTATACTTGCCATTGAATTTAAAGTATTAAATAAAAAATGATGATTTATTCTCAAATTAGTAACTGTATCCTGTGCTACCTTTAGATTCATTTCAAGTTGTTCTCCATAGTGATATGTTCTTGCAATAGTTTGTTCTTTCTCTTGTAAATCTTTTCTTATATCATTAAATGAACAAAAATTTATTATGTTTTTAGATATTTGCTTTAATAATCTTTTTATGCTCCTAGCAGCACCTTCTGGAATATCATATAAATTACTATGAGTAGTATCTAGATTTAAATCAGATAACAATACATATCCTCCTCGAATAACTCCAATACTATTGTTCTTGTATAATATTGGAATATTATATATAGTTATCCCATACTTACATATGAATTGATTGCTACTTTTTTGATTCATACAATCGCAATTTTTAGGAAACTTCATAGGGTTACACTTTTCAAAACAAAATAATGGAAAATATGGATTTTTTAAAACTATGTTCCAAGAATCATCATATATAATCAGTGGAATTTTAAATGGATCAATAAACTGACCACGAATTGATTCTACTGCTGCATATAAATTTAAAGTACTTTCACTATAATTTATTAAGGTCTTTTTTAAATCACTATTAGGATTGATTTCTATAACTTCACTTTCTCCTATATTTCCTACATTATTTGAAACAATAAGTTCTTTTATTGGTCCATCTCCTGTATTTATAGACTCATGTGTGCTACCAGATTCTATGTAAAAAATCATACCTTGCGAAAATGGCTTCCAAACTCCATTTATAATATATAACCCTTCTCCTTCTAAAATATATATCATCTGTTCTTGACCATAATGAACATGATTAAAATGTTTTTTACCTGGCATAGTAACTGCAATATATATATTCATAGCTTGTTTTGGGTTATTCTCATCATAAGTATGTTTCCATTCAATATATCCCCACTCAGTATTTTGAATCTTCATAAAAAAACCCTTTCTGTTTATAGATTATTTATATTCATTTACCCTTAAATAAATTATCAAATAAAAATGTGCACATACTCTTTCATATGATAGCTATACTATATCAATATTCATTAGTTTGTACACATTATTATATTAATTATTATTTTTTAATTATTTATAGCTTACTTTATTATTTAAAAATATATATTTTAATTGTTATTTAATAACAGAAACACCCATATATGGTCTTAAAGCTTCTGGAACTATTACAGAGCCATCTGCTTGTTGGTAATTTTCCAATATAGCTGCTACACTTCTTCCAATAGCCAGTCCAGAACCATTTAATGTATGTGCATATTCAGCTTTAGAATTTTTGTCTCTTTTAAATCTTATTCCAGCTCTTCTAGCTTGAAAATCTTCACAGTTTGAACAAGATGAAATTTCAACATATCTGTTATAACTTGGCATCCAAACTTCTACATCATATTTAAAAGAAGCTGTAAATCCTAAGTCACCTGTACATATTTTTACTACTCTATATGGTAAATTTAATAATTGTAGCATAGTCTCAGCATTATTAGTTAATTTTTCTAATTCATTGTAAGATTCTTCTGGAGCTACTATTTTTACCATTTCTACTTTATTAAATTGATGTTGTCTTACCAAACCTCTTGTATCCCTTCCAGCAGAACCAGCTTCTGACCTAAAACAAGGAGTATATGCTGTATAATTTATTGGTAGTTGCTCAAATTTAAGTATTTCATTAGCATGTATATTAGTTAAAGGAACTTCTGATGTTGGAATTAAAAAGTAATCTAATCCTTCTATTTTGAACATATCCTCTTCAAACTTAGGTAGTTGTCCTGTACCCAAAAAACTATTTCTATTTGCCATAAATGGTGGAATAATTTCTGTGTATCCATTTACTGTTGTATTTGTATCTAGATAAAAATTTAATAATGCCCTTTCTAATCTAGCTCCTAATCCCTTATAAAGAGTGAATCTTGAACCAGTTATTTTACCAGCTGTTTCAAAATCAAGTATACCTAACTCAGTCCCTATTTCCCAATGAGCTTTAGATTCAAAATCAAAATTAGACGTCTTACCCCAAGTTCTCACCTCAACATTATCTTCATCGGTTTCCCCTTGTGGTACTTCTGAATGTGGTACATTTGGAATTCTCATTAACAAGTATTCCATTTTTTCCTCTACATCTTTAAGGTTTTGGTCTATAACTTTAATCTTGTCAGATAACTCTTTTAGCTTAATTTTTTCATTTTCTACATCTTTACCTTCTTTTATAAGATTTGGTATATTTTTAGATGCAGTATTTAATTCGTTTTTCATAACCTCAACTTCTTGAAGAATTTTTCTTCTTTCATCATCTAACTTAACTACTTCATCAAGATTAAAGGCTTTTTCACCTCTTCTTTCCATTGCTTTTTTTATACAATCTAAGTTTTCTCTTATTCTTTTTATATCAAGCATTTTTTCCTCCTCAATACTTTAAGATTGGATGTTATCTCTTAATCTCAGTTAACTTTGATAATAGTATATTTGCTTAAGGTTAAGAAATCTTTTTCTGTCTTATCCGAACCTATTATTTTTATTTAGTTATATTTTACTCACTTTTTTACACATTGTCAAATTATATTTAATTAAATTAATATAATTTAATTTTTCATCATTAATCTTACTTTTACTTTCATTATAATTATGCTAATTTTAGCAATCAATTATCTATTTTGACTTTTTTTTTATCAATCTTATATAATTATCAATTTTCATATAAATTTTTTTACCTTATGATATAATTCTTTATATATTCTTTGTCAGATGTTAGAATAGGAGGATTTTAATGAGTAATTCAAGTATAGGTAAAAAATTGACTTTATGTAGAAAAAAACAGAACATTAGTATAAAAGATTTATCTAAATTAATTAAAGTTACACCTTCTTTAATTAGTCAAATAGAAAAAGGAAGCGTAAATCCATCCATAAATTTTTTAAAATCAATTTCAAATGCTTTAAATGTACCATTAATTACTTTTTTCGTTCCTTCTATTGATGATTCAGAATTAATTGTAAGAAACAATCTTAGAAAAATAGTAATTTTTCCAGAATCAGAAAATATTTTATATGAAATGTTATCCAATAATCCATTTAATAAATTCGAATTTGCCATTATGAATTTGTCTCCTAAGTCTTACTGTAAAGAAAAAAATGGGCATGCTGGAGACGAAGTTGCTTATATACTTAAAGGAAGTGTTGAACTTAGTTTGGAAGATGATATATTTGAATTAAATGAAGGTGATAGTGTAAAAATACCTTTTGGTATGAGACATAAATGGGGAAATCCAAGTGAAGTTGAAAGTAAGGTAATCTACATAGTTGTGTCCTAAAAACACAAATTTTCAAGGTAGAATTAATAAAATTATGGCAATTAACCTTTAGACCTAATAAGCTAGCCCTTCAGTCACATATAATATTATTTAACTCTACCTATTTTATTAGATTTTATTTTTACATAATATTTTTTATACAATACTTTTACATAATATTTAAAAGAATATAATTCATATCTATTTTAATGAATATAATACTTCCCCTTCTACTATTGTTTGTAAAACTTTAATATCTTTTATTTTAAGAGAGTCAACAGTAAGTGGATTTTCATCTAGTACTATTAAATTAGCTAGCTTGCCTTCTTTGATTGAACCCTTTTTATCTTCTTCAAAATATTGATATGCTGCATTTATAGTAACACCTTTTAAAGCTTCTAATGGGCTTATTTTTTCATTTTCACCTATCAATACTCCTTTTTTTGTAATTCTATTAACCGCACACCATATTGTTTCAAGCATATTAGGTGCTATTACAGGTGTATCTTGATGTAAAGTATAAATTAAACCTTTTTCTATAGTTGTTTTAATTGGACTAATCTTAAATGCTCTATCTTCCCCAAGGTTTTTAATATGAATATCTCCCCAATAGTATGTGTGAGCTACAAAGTATGAGGGTATCATGTTTATTTTTTCCATTTCATCAATTTGGTCTTCTCTTACAGTTTGAGCATGTATCATCACAGGTCTCATATTATCTTTAATATTTTTTCCTGTTATAACTTTTTCAAATAAGTTTATCAACTGGTCTGCCGCTGCATCCCCATTACAATGAGTTAAAAGTTGCATTTTTTCTTCTACTGAAATGTTTATAAATTTCTCTACTTCCTCATCTTTATATATAGAATACCCACGATAACCATCTTCTGAATTTTCATATGGTTTCGTTAACCATGCTGTCTTTCCTTGAGGAGAACCATCTAAAAATATCTTATATCCTCCTATTTTAAATCTATTTACATATTTCTTTACAAAATTTTTATTATCATCTTTTACAGATTTACTATTTTTTAAATCTACATATCCTACAATATCTATTTTTAGTCTATTTTGATTTGACATTAGTTTTAAGAGATTAAATTGATTATCTGCCATTAATCCCTCTTGTGCTGTTGTAATACCATAACTTAAATAAATATCTTGTACTTTTTCAATTAGATTACAAACTTCATCTAATGATGGTTGTTTTATTTTAGATGATACTTTAAAAAAGGCATTTTCCTCCAAGTATCCATTTGGCTCTTTACTCCCTTTGACTCTGCCTATATGCCCTCCTTCTGGGTCTTGTGTTTCATGAGTAACACCTAATTTTTTTAATCCTAAAGTATTTGCAACTCCCATGTGACCAGAAGCATGTGAAATTAGTATTGGATTTTCTAAAGATGCACTATCTAATAAATCTTTATCTGGATGAATATTTTCTTCTAAAAAATTGTTATCATACGAAAAACCAATTATCCATTCACCCTTTTTTATATCATTTGAATCTTTAAAATCTTGTATTTTCTTTACTATATCTTTAAAGCTAGTTGCATCTTCTAAAGGAACTAATCTTAGAGTAGTAGCAAAAGCTGTCAAATGACTGTGTGAATCTATAAAGGAAGGCATCAATGTTTTACCCTGCAAATCTATGACTTCTGTTTCATTATTTTTTAAAGCTAGAATTTCTTCTTTAGTTCCTATTTTTTTTATTATTTTATCTTTTATAAGAATAGCATCTCCACATATTGAATCTTCCATTGTAAGGATATTTCCATTATAATAAATTTTTTCTTTCATAAAGTTCTCCTTAAATTGTCTATTTTGATAAATTTATTTTAGTATTTTATAATTAATTATTCGTATTTCATTAAGCTTATTTTTTTTAATATTAACTAATATTAATATATAAAAATCTCATTTTTAATTATTGTTCGCCAAGAAATAAATACTATTCATTACAAATATTATAATTTAATAGTCATAATATTGATGTGAAAAATTAATATTATATGTTAATAAAAAAAAGTACTTAATATGAATTATTTTTTTGTATAATTGTAATTTGCTAAATCATGATGTATCATTTTAAATATACAGTTACATCATTATTTACAAGATAAGATACTTTTTTCTCAAATAAAACCTGATGTAATCTGTTCAAATCAACAAATTCAAATATTTTTTAGGAGGTTTTTATGAACAAAGAAAATAAAAATGTAAGAATTGCTGTTGTTCAGGCATCACCAATTATAATGGACTTAGATAAAACTGTTGAAAAAGCATTAGAATTAATTAAAGAAGCTGGTAGAAAAGGGGCAAATATAGTAGTTTTCCCAGAAGCATTTATACCTGCATATCCAAGAGGACTTTCATTTGGATTTGTTGTTGGAAGTAGAACAATGAAAGGTAGAGAAGATTGGAAAAGATACTATGATAATTCTGTACCAGTACCTAGTGCTACAACAGATTTATTAGGAAAAGCAGCCCAAGAAGCAGGAGTATATCTATCAATGGGAATAACAGAAAGAGATGGAAACGATATAAATTGCACTCTTTATTGTACAAACTTATTTTTCTCACCAGAAGGTAAACTTATTGGTAAACATAGAAAACTTAAACCTACAGGAACAGAAAGATGCATTTGGGGTGAAGGTGATGGAAGTACTCTTACAGTTGTTGATACTCCATATGGGAAAATGGGTTCATTAATTTGCTGGGAAAACTACATGCCACTAGCTAGAACAGCTCTTTATGCTAAAGGTGTAAAACTTTATATAGCCCCTACTGCTGATTCAAGAGAAGAGTGGCAATCAACTATGAAGCATATCGCTTTAGAAGGAAGATGCTTTGTTATTGGATGCAATCAATATGTTGAAAAAAATATGTACCCAACTGACCTTAACTATTATAAAGAACTTGATGCAGAACCAGAGATTATGTGTCCAGGTGGAAGTTGCATAGTTGACCCTTTTGGAAAATATGTAGCAGGCCCTATTTTCAATAAAGAAGAAATATTAATAGCTGATTTAGATTTAGAACAAATAGTTCTTAGTAGACTAGATTTTGATTCAGAGGGTCACTATTCAAGACCTGATGTATTTGAATTAATTGTTCACGAATAGTCTTTTTATCCAAAATCTTTACATAAACTTTTTACATAAAAATCAAAATGAGATACTCTTAAATAAAATAATTTTAAGGTATCTCATTTTTTATTTTATGATTTGATGTTATAGTTTTACATTAAAACTTACTTAACTATATATTAAGAACCAATTATATATTCAGAATCAGTTAACTTAACTATAAACCTAACCTTCACTACAATCCTAAATCAACTACTGTTCTTCCTACATGCTTTCCTTCTATTATTGAATCTATGCTTTTACTCAATTCATTTAATGATACTACAGTTACCATGTCATCTAAATCTTCTAGCTTCCATTCATTTGACAATAAGTCCCATATTTTTAATCTCAAATTCATTGGGCAATCTACAGAATCTATACCATATAAAGTAACACCTTTTAATATAAATGGATATACTGAACTTGTAAAATCAATTCCACCTGCATTACCACATGTTGTAACTGCTCCACAATAATTAGTTGTCTTTATTGCTGTTGATAAAGTATTTCCTCCTACTGTATCTATTACTCCAGCCCATCTTGGTCTAAGTAGAGGTCTCCCTGAATTATCATCTACTTCTGATCTATGTATAACATCTTTAACACCTAGTTTTAATAATGTGTCTTTTTGTTCTTCCAATTTTCCTGTTGAAACTGCAACTGAATATCCCAATTTAACTAATATTTTAGTTGCAATCACAGCAACTCCTCCAGTACCACCAGTAACTAGTACATCTCCCATATCTTTGTCTACAGTATTTACAAATTTATATACAGATAAAGCTGCTGTAAATCCTGCTGTACCATAATCCATTGCTTCTTTTAGAGAAAGATTAGTTGGAAGTTTGACAACCCAATTAGAAGGAACTCTTATATATTCTGAAAACCCTCCAGAGGTGTTCATTCCTAAATCATAACCTGTTACCAAAACTTCATCTCCAACTTTAAAATCATCACAACTACTAAATTCTACTACACCAGATGCATCTATTCCTGGAGTATGAGGATATTTTCTAGTTACACCCTTATTTCCATTTGCTGAAAGTGCATCCTTATAATTTAGTGAAGAATATTTTACTTTTATCAGAACATCTCCTTCTGGTAGTTCATCTATATCTCTTTCGATTATATTTCTCTTAAAACGTCCCTCTTCTTCTGTAATATATAGTGATTTAAAATTTTTACTCATAAATTTCCTCCCAATACATTTAGTTTTATGTTAAACTAATTATAGTTGAAAAATAGTTTTATGTCAAACTACTTTTTATTTCAAAGTACCTCAAATAATTTAAAGATTGGAGATTAATTTATGGAAGATAAATATATTATACATTTTATAAGTAAGACAAAAGCTAATATGCTTAAATTCATTGAAAATAAACTCAATAAAAACGGTTTAAATGAATTGTTGCCTACACATGGAAATATACTCACTGCACTTTATGAAAATAATGGAATACTTACAATGAAAGAAATTGCAACTAAAATAGGAAAAGACAAATCTACTGTTACAGTATTAGTTAATAAACTTATAAGTCTAGGATATATAGAAAGACAAAAGAGTGACAATGACAAACGTATTACATATATAAAACTTACAAAGAAAGCAATGCTAATAGAGGATACATTCAATAGTATTTCATCACAAGTTAAAGAAACAGCCTACTGTAATATCACAGAAAAGGAAAAGCAAGAATTTCTTAGAATTTTAAAAAAAATCAATAATAATTTCAAAAATGCTGACTAAATTGAGCATAATTATATCTAGTTTTGGAATAATAAATAAAAAGAATCAAATATTGTAAAAATTTATTGTTAATAGAGAGGTATAATATGAATTTAAAAGACAGTAAAACTAAAGAAAATTTATTGAGAGCTTTTGCAGGTGAAAGCCAGGCTAGAAATAGATATAATATTTCTGCATCTGTAGCAAAAAAAGAAGGATTATATATAATAGAATCTTTATTTAATTATACTGCTGACCAAGAAAAGTCACATGCAAAACAATTTTTTACTAAATTAAAAGAATTTGCTGGAGAAAATATAAGTATATCAGGAGCATATCCTGTAGATTTATATGATAAAACAGCTCAACATCTTAAAGCTGCACAACATAATGAGCTTCAAGAGTGGGATGATGTATATAAAAACTTTGGAAAAACAGCACGTGAAGAAGGTTTTGAAGCTATAGCTAAATTATTTGAAAATATAGCTGAAATAGAAAAAGTTCATGGTGATAGATTTGGTAGATATGCTACTGATTTAGAAGAAGGTACTTTATTTAGAAGAAATGAAGATATCCAATGGATATGTACAAACTGTGGACATATTCATATTGGTAAAGAAGCTCCAAAAGCTTGCCCTGTTTGTCTTCATCCACAAGGATATTTCTTGGACTTTAAAAATTCATTATTTGAATAAGTAAAAATAATCTACTGTATTTAAGCAATTTATTATATTGATACTATCTAGTTTTATAAATATTAGATTATTCTAATATGAAATTATATTATAAAAATGATATTATCCATTAAATACAGTATTCTAAAAGTATAAAAAAACTTGAGAACTAATTTTACCACTTATTTAATATTTATCAAAGACTTTGATACAATAAAAATAAAGAGAAGTGCAATTATTAAAAATGGCACTTCTCCTTTTGCTGTTTCAATTTGTCATTGAATTTATATCCTACACCACATATTGTAACAATATGTTTCGTATTGTTGGGGTATACTTCTATCTTATTTTACAACTTGCTTTTTACATTCTTATCTGTTGTAGTATGAGTAATAGGATTGACCTTAATTAAGGTTTTATTTACAATAGCCATAATGTTTTTTTCTAATCAAAAATAAAAGAGAAATAAATAATCCTAAAAATTCTGCAACAGGGACAGCTATCCAAACTCCTATTTCTCCAAATATATTTGGAAGAATAAGAATAGCACCTAAAATAAAAATAAACGTTCTAGAAAAGGATATAATAGCTGATGTTTTCCCATCAGAAAATGCTGTAAACATTGCAGAAGAAAAAATACCAAATCCCATAATCACAAAAGCTAGAGAATAGAAGGAAAAACCATAAAGTGTAATATTGTAAACATCACTGTTAATTGAAGTAAAAATAGTCAATGACTTTGTTATAGTCAAATGAATTAAAATATTCGATACTATTGAACTAATAATCAAAAATAATATACTGTTCTTAAATATATCTTGTAGTTGCTTTTTATCACCATGTCCATATTTAAAACTGATAATTGGAGCTATTCCATTGGAATAGCCAAAATAAATAGCTGTAAAGATGTATTGGAAATACAGGATAATTGTTATAGAAGCAACACCATTTTCACCATAATATTGCAAAAAAGTATAGTTAAACATAAATGTTGTTACAGCATTTGCTAAGTTTGTTACCATTTCCGATGACCCATTTGTACAAGAACGAAAAAGCACATTCCAATTTAGTTCTGGTTTTACAAAGTGCAGAGGATTATTTCTTGCAAAAAAGAAATAGGCTAAACCTACAATTGCAGGAATACAATAACCTAATCCAGTTGCAATCGCTGCACCAGCAATACCCATATTCAATGGAACCATAAAGATATAATCCAGCACAATATTCACAACTCCAGCTAACAACGTAACAATCAGACCAAGTGTTGGTTTACCAGAAGTAACCAGAAAAGTCTGAAATGCTGTTTGAAGAAAAAATGCAGGTGCAAAGCTAAAAAGTATTTTAGCATAAGTAATACACAAAGGAGCTTGTATTGAACTTGCACCTAAAAACAAAATAATTTCATCAATAAACAAGTTTCCAATAATAGCAATAAAAATACCAATCAATATTTCTACAATGATTAAGAAACTCAAATTTTTTCTTGCTTCCTCTTGTTTTCCTTCCCCCATCTTTCTAGCAACTATAGCACTTCCACCTGTTGCAACCATGATTGCTACAGCCATTTCAAAACTGATAGCTGGATATACCATATTCGTAGATGATAATGCTATTGTACCAAGCAAACGAGAAATAAACATACCATCAACAATAATGTACATAGATAAACTAATCATCATAATAACATTAGGAATTGCAAAAGATAGTAAAGAAGTAAATGTAAATTTTTTAGCTAATACATTATCCATTTTTAATTTCCTCCTTTAACAATTCATAGTATGCAGTATTACAAGCAATAAGTTGATTCCATTTTTCATCTCCTAATTTTTCAATAGCCTTTTCTTCCATGCTATGAAGTGGTTCTAATATTGAATCAGTAAATTGTTTTCCACTCTTTGTAAAAGAAACCAGACGCTCTCTTTTATTTTCAGAATTAGACGAAATAGTAATATATCCCTTCTTTTCAAATTCCATCAAAATCCCATGTACCGTCTGTTTAGGTAAAGCCCACCACTCACAAATTTGCTTTTGCGTACATACCTTATACTCATCTAAAGTATATAAGATAACTAATGCATTATAATTTAAATCATGTTTTTTAGCCCATACCCTGTATAAATCTAAAGTTCCACTTAAAACAGCATTTACAAGTTTAATTTGTTCACGAATTTCCATAATATCCCTCCCAATATAAAAGTACTAATCAGTACTATTTTAGTATAGTACTAATTAGGACTATAGTCAATAGGATATTTAAACTCTCAAAAAAATGTAGTATTTAAGAAAATTTATAGAAAAATAAAAACGCACACTTTTGCATTAGTGTGCGTTTTCCACATACTTAAATCCTAACTCTTCTCCTACATAATAAGTAATCTACAACAACTTACTATGATAACTTAATACTTATATCATTTATTTCTTTCATTAAGTCAATTTCAACAATTTTAACTACATCCTTTTCAAATTTTACTTGTTTATAATCCAAGCATCCTATTACAAATGGAACACCAAACTTCCTAAACAAATAAATTCTTCCATTTTCATTGTATATTGATTTAAAATTTTCTTCTATTATATTTACTATTAATTTTAATTCTTCAAATGTTATTGTGGATTTAACTAAAAATTTCTCTATTATACTCAATATAAGCAATTCCTTTTTGCCTATACTCTGTTCTTTTTTATATAAATTTTGAAATATTTCTTTTGTGTAATTACATATAGCTTCTTTCTCTAAAATAAAGTCAATGTCAAACTCTTTATTGGTATCTTTTTTTGTAAACATGTTTGCAATATCATCAAGAGATGTATCTTCTTTCATAGATAGTATTAACTCTATTCTCTCTAGTATTTTATCTCTTGGAAAAAACGTCTCTTGACCTGTAAAAGCTGATTTTTTTATAAACCATTCTTCTGGTATTATATTTTTTCTTTTCCATCTATATAGCTGCCCATAAGATATATTAGTTTTGCTTAATAAATCTTTCTTAGATATCAATTCTTCCATAATTTTTCTAGCCCACCTTTGTACTATTTTTTACACTCGAATTATCTGAAACTAACAACTTGTCACTGTATTCAATATTTTCAACATCACAATTGCTTACTAAGGATATGCTTTTTCCTCGTATATCCTTTATTGAAACATCTTCTAATTCAATAGAATCTCCCTCTATCAAATTGCATTTAAATTTGCCTGAAAAAATGTTAATAAATTTAATCCCAAATGTAAAAATATCTTTACTTCTACCTATTTCTATATTAGTTGCTCCTATCTCCTTACAATAAGAACCTCCTCCTGAATAGATATATATGTTTTCTCCATTTAAAAGACCATCACATTTTATTGCTCCGTGAACCTTTATATCTTCACATTCTATATTTTCTTTATTTCTCATTTCACCATAAACTTTTATATCCTGTGCATAAATACTTTCACTTACAATTAATTGACCTTTTACTGTAACATTATTACACTTTAAATTTCCATTAATTTTCTGTTGAGCAGTTATAATCAAGTCATCTATTTCTGCATCTCCATCTATACTAAGTTGCCCATTAACCCTTACACGTTCAGCTTTAAGACTCCCTTTTATAGTAGCTTTTCCATTTACTACAAAGTTTTTTATACTAATATCTCCATCAAACTTTACATTTCCAAATACATTTACTTCATTACATTTTACATTTCCTTTTGACCTAGCACTTCCCATAATTTTTATACTTTCATATTCTCCACTATTGATAAATCCTTCTCCAAGTATTTTTATAGTTCCATTTTCCATATCATTACCTCATTTTAAATTTTATTTTAAGCCTAAATATTACTTATCTTTATTTAGATTTACTTTTTCATTATTTAGATTTACTTTTCCATTTACATTCTTTATTTCAACAACTATTGAGCTTTCATCAATATCTATATTTTCACTGTACTCCAAACTCTCTATATAACAACCTTTGCCTATGTTAATATTTTTACCTCTTACAATTTTAACTTCACTATTTTCTAAGCTGATTTCATCTGCTTCTATAACATTTGCTAATAATCTACTTTCTGTATATTTTTTAACTGACAGTAGACCTAGATTTCTAAGATTAGAAGATGCCTTTTCAAAATCTCCACTCTTTTTTTCGGCTCTATAAAAGCTTTTACAATAATCGCCATGTCCCTTTTTTATATTTACACTACATGCACCAACTTCGTTTAGATTAGAAGTTCCATGCAAACTTATCTTGAGTTCTTCACAATTTAAAAATCCATTACAATCCAAAATTCCACTTAAGTCAACACTTTCGCATTCTACGCTCTTATTGATTTTTAGACATCCTTCTCCGCTAATAATATCTGACTTTAAGTTTCCTCCAACATTGATAATTCCTCCAGATTTAACTTTACTTGAATTTATGTCTCCAGTACACTTAAGAAGTCCAAATATTGTCACTTGTGATGCCAATATATTTCCTTCAATTTTACTCAATCCTGCTGTAAAAAACTCATTACATTCTGTTGTTCCAATCACTTTTGCTGAACCTGAAGAATCAAATTTATTACATTTTATATTTCCATCTATTTTTCCTGTACCTGCTATATTAACTTCATCAAAAATTCCACCTTTACATTTTCCCATTCCATTAAAATTTAGCGAACGTAATTCTCCATCCATAATGATTTCCTTTCAATAACTTATTTTGTTCTTGAATATAATATAACAAAACATTGTTACGTTGTCAAGTATAATAATCTCGATGAATAAAACAATCCTCCTTTAAAGACAGACAAAAAAATAATAGAGGAAATATTTTATATGAACTATGAATCTTTCTTAGATTTCCAATTCAAATAAAATACCCTCTATTATTTAACTATTTACATATACTTGTCTCTAAACTTTATAACCTATCAATGAACTTATATAATCTACATGTTGATAAATTTCTCGATTACCTCAGCTAATCTATCCATATCTTTTGGATAAACTTCTCCTATACTTCCTATTCTGAATGTATCTACATCAGTCAATTTACCTGGATAAATAACAAATCCATTTTCTTTTAGATAAGTGTAGAATTCCATAAATTCAAATTTTGCATTCTTAGGATATAGGAAAGTTGTTATTACAGGTGACTGAGCATCATCATTCACCAATGTATCAAACCCTAGAGATTTTAATCTCGAAGATATTGTAAATTGATTTTCTTTATATCTAGCATATCTTTTTTCAACAGAACCTTCTTCCTCTAGCTCTAGTAATGCTTGATAAAAAGCTCTTACAACATGTGTAGGAGAAGTAAATCTCCATTTACCATTATTATTTTCCATAGTTTCCCATTGAGCGTATACATCAAGAGATAAAGATTTAGCAATTCCTTTGCATTTAGCTAATTCTTCTCTGTTAGCTATTATAAAACCAAATCCTGGTACTCCTTGTATACATTTATTAGAGCTACTCACTAAAAAATCTATATTAAAGTCTTCAACATCAATTTTAATTCCACCAAAACTACTCATTGCATCAACTATGTAAACTTTATTATATTTTTTTGCAATCTTACCTATATCTTGTATAGGATTTAATCTACCTGTAGTAGTTTCACAATGAACCATTGATATATGTGTAATATCTTTATTTTCTTTCAATAAATTTTCCACTCTGTTTAAGTCAACTGCTTCTACATCACTAAATGTACAGTCAACATATTCTATATTTAAATAACTGCATATGTCCTTCATTCTCTTCCCATATGCTCCATTTGCAATTACAAGAAGTTTACCATTCTTTGGGATAGTGCTTCCTATTGTAGCTTCCACTGAGAAAGTACCACTACCTTGCATTAATACACTTGTGTATTTTTCTGTATTTTTTGTAGCTAAAGATACTAGTCTTCTTCTAACATCTTGTACCAAATCATTATATTCAACATCCCATGTACACCAATCTTTTAACATAGATGCTCTTACTGATTTAGTAGTAGATAATGGTCCTGGTGTAAGTAATATGTAATCATTTTCTGGTACAAAATCTGACTTAATTGTTTCATTTTCTATTTTTACTAAAACATCTTCTAATTCAGCCATAGTTTCTATAACAAAATGCGCTCCTGCTTCTTTAAATTTCTTTGAAACTGCTTCCATCTTAACTTTTAATTCTTCTTTATCCATATTTTCTACTTCTTCTTGTGTAAGTCCTAATTCACTTGAACCTTTTATTACAGCAACACTCCACATTCCAGCATTTACACCTTCTTTTACATCACTTAATGTATCTCCAACTTTTACCATAGCACTCATTGGAGATACTCCCAAAGCTTCAGCGTTTTTATAACACATCCAAGGATATGGTCTTCCTTGAGATACTTCTGATGGAGTTACAAGAAAATCTGGTGAATATCCCTTTTTAGCTGCATTTGGTTCAACTATATTCATCATTTCTCTTGTATAACCTGTTGTAGAACCTATTTTTAATCCATTTTGTCTTAATCTCTCAATAGTTTCAACAACATGAGGAATTGGAGTTGTATACTCTTCTAGAGTTTCAAATAACATAGGTTCAAATTCAGCATAAAGTTTGTTTACATCTTCCTCTGTTGGAAATCCTACAAAATTCTCTGCCCAAATATTTTTTATTCTATCCATTTCGCACATTTCTCTTATATGATCTATTTTTAATTTTCCCATAGGTTTTCTTGCTTCTTCCATTGTTACATCTATACCTCTTCTTTTAAATATCTCTATAAATACATTAAGAGGTGCAAAACATCCATAATCTACTGTTGTTCCAGCCCAGTCAAATACTACTGCCTTTATTTTTTCTCCATATAACTTTTTCATATTTATAACCTCCATAGATTCTCATTTAGAATTTTTGTGTTTTTACTTGTTTTTACTTTTAAAGTATAACTTTTTCATGTTAATTATACATCATATTTAGGTTAAATGTATATTAAATTTATGTTTTTAGTTGTTTTTACTTGTTTTTAGTTTTCAATATAAAAATCACATTAAAACTCTATACAAAAAATTAAAATTTGTAATCTTCTTTTTAGGTTAAATCTATGAATTGGTTAAATTTTATAAATTTATCATTTCTATTTTGCTTCTATCCATGTTATATTTGATTCATTTAATTTATCTCTCCATTCATTTGGAGGTTCTGCATCACAAATAACAAAATCTAATTCATTCAAATCAGCTATCTTGTACATACTTACAATTCCTATCTTAGAACTATCACATAATACAAAACTTTCCTTTGAATTTCTTATATACTCTTTTGACAATAAAGCTTTACTTTGGTCTATGCTACTAATTCCAAAGCTGTCAATTATACCTTCACTAGATATAAATGCTTTATCTACATATAAGTTTTTCATAGCATCTATTGACATCTGACATGCTGTTCTTTGATGTTTTAAATTTACTTTACCACCAATGAATATAACTTCTCCATCAAATACGCCTTGGTTTTCATATGAAATCAACTTTGATAGCACAGGATAAGAACTGGTGATAACCTTTAGATTTTTTATAGAAACTATGTAATCCACAATTTGTAAATTAGTAGTCCCTTCATCTATTACAATTGATTCATTATCATTCACAAATTTAGCTGCATACTTAGCAATACTTTGTTTCTTTTCTAAATTAGTGCTATTTCTTTTTATATGTTCTGGCTCAATTACTCCATAATTTATTTTTACAGCACCACCATAAACCTTTTTTAACTTATTTTCACTTTCTAATTCTTCCAAATACCTTCTTATTGTTTCCGATGATACTTCTAGTTTTTTTACTAATTCTTTAGTATTCACCTTTCCTTTTGCATCTAGCAGTTCTAATATTTCTTTTTTTCTATCTATTGAATTTAAAGACATTAAGTTCTCCTCCTAAATATGTATTCTACTTTTATAAGATTATAATTAACATCTAAGCTCATAAAGTAATTCTAATATATGACAAAAGATATTTCACTCAATTTAATATAGTATATCTTACAATAGATATTACTATTAATTTATATAGCATGCAATCTTTCATTCATACCTTAAACTTTTCACTATTTTATTATTTATACAACTAAGTTATATCTCTTTACAATAAAAAAATCCATCAAATATCAATATTAGATGGACTTTATAATCTTTTATTATGTAAATTAATAATTAAACGTTTAGTTATTAATTTATTTTCTTGTTTCTAAGAATTTTACTAAATTATTTACAGTAGACATGTCTTTTCTTTCTAAATCAGTTGGTTGAAGTTCTATTCCAAGTCTATTTTCAATCTCAAGTAAAACTTCAATTATAGCTAATGAGTCTAAAAGCTCTGTTTCAAATAAGTTAAGGTCTAAATCATCTCTTATCTCATCAGTTCCTAATACATCTTCAAATATTTCTATAACTGTTTCCTGCATAAATTTGCCTCCTTAAAATTAAGCTAAATATCCTGAGAATATCAATAATCCAAAACATACAATATGGAATGTAATGAAAATTTGAACTCTCTCAAACCATTTTTCTTTTTTATGTTTCTTATAAAATTTAGATTTTCTCTGATATATATCAGTTAAGACAAGTGCTAAGCCTTGATACACACCATAAGTAATGTAAAACCAAGTTAGTCCATGCCAAAATCCCATTGTTATCATTGTTATCATCTGAGCTACATGAGCAGCAGTAGTTCTTTTCTTAAATCTTTTCTTTCTCATTGAAGACATAACAAATCTTGAAAAAATATAATCTCCAAACCATCTTGAAAGACTTATATGCCATCTTGTCCAAAACTCTTTCATATCTTTACTTATAAATGGTTTATCAAAGTTTATAGGTACTTTTATTCCAAATATATATCCTGTACCTATAGCAAATAAACTGTATCCTGCAAAATCAAAGAACAGGTATAAACTATATGCATACATATAACTTAAAATGTTTATAAACCTCATATCTTTAGGTATTATTGACACCCAATATGTATTTATCAAAAATGCTATAACAAACTTATAACCTACTCCCATAACAATGTTTTTTATTCCAGGCAATAAGTATTCTTCTAGATACTCTTTTCTAGATATTTTCTTCTCTAAATCCTGTTCAAATCGTCTTGACCTGTCAATAGGACCAGAACTCAGTGTTGGAAAAAACAACATAAAATAAAGCATATCTGAAATCTTAACTTCTTTTATAGCACCATCATAAATTTCAATAACCATTTGTATAGCCCTGAAATTTAAGTATGATATTCCAATAAATCCAATCAATCCAAAAGATGTAACTGGAGATATTTTATTAATTATTATCGGAAGCATTGATGCAGACAAAAATCCCCAATAGATATATTTGTTTTTAGTTTTTCTTCTTACATATTCGTATCCTTTGACTATTATTACTTCTAAAATGATAAATATCAACAAGTATTTAAACTGAACATCTATTCCTACAATCAAAAATATCATAAATAAACTTGCCAACATACCATAATACTTTATATTTTTACCCATTAAACCTAAAATCACTGCTGGTATTGATGTTAATAATAATATGTAAAGATAAAAATAATCTCCATACTGTGAAAAAATCATTAAATTTCCTCCATAAGTTTCTTTCTGTCTATTTTACCATTGATATTTGTTGGAAACTCAGAAATTATTGCAATATTTCTTGGAATCATATACGAAGGTATATACTTTCCTAGTTCCTTTTTTATCATCATCCCATTTTTGATATTACCTAAATCATTCTTCTCATTTAACTCAACAATACCTTTTAAATAAGCAATTTTTTCATCCTTATATATTGGTAAAACTACTGCGTTTTTTACATTATGAACTTTTCTCAAATTATTTTCTATATCTTCTATTTCAATCCTAAATCCATTTAACTTAATTTGAAAATCTTTTCTTCCACAATAGTATATATTTCCATCTAAGAGATATCCCATATCACCAGTTTTATAAGCTCGCCACTTTACACTATCTATTTCATCATAGAAAAATACTTCTTCAGTCTTCTCTTTATTATTAAAGTAACCTTTTGAAACTGATGGTCCAACTATTATAATCTCACCTTTTTCATTTTCTTTCAGTTCATTTCCATTTTCATCAAGTATTTTTATTTTACAATTTTGCATAGGATATCCAACTGGAAGGCTCTTTTCATCATCTATAGCTTCTTGAGTCATATCATTTACACTTACGCCAACAGTAGCTTCAGTTGGTCCATATCCATTGATAACTCTTGTATTTGGAAATCTACTCATAAGTTCTTTAGTAAGATTTTTTGAAAGTGCTTCTCCTATAAATATCATGGATTCAAGTTTAGGAAGCATCTTACTATTAAACTCTTTTTCTGTTACACATACACCTGCAAAAGAAGGTGTTGATACCCATACTGCAATATTAGATTCGCCAAATTGTTTGAATAGCTCTTTATAATCAGCTAGTACATCTTTTGATATTGAAAATAATGTAGCTCCATGAACAAGACCAGGATATATTGTTGTCACTGAAAGGTCAAAAGAATATGCTGCTTGATTCATTATTACTTTTTCACTTCCATCTATATTTAAATAAGGACTTATCCAATCTACAAAACTATCTAAGTTATTTGAACTTATTTGAACCCCTTTTGGCTTTCCAGTACTACCTGATGTAAATAGTATATATGCATTCTCGTCACCTTTTACCCAGTTTTCTTTATGTAATGACTTTCCTTTATACTCACTTATTATATCATTTAATTTATTCTTATCAATTACATTGATATCTCCAAAGTCTTTTTCATCACTAAAGTTAAATAATACTTTTGGCTTTACTTCCTTAGTAACTTCAAAAACTCTATCTAGTGGAAAACTAATATCAAGAGGAACATATGCTCTACCTGATTTTAAAGCTCCTATCATACATGCCATTATCATATTTTCTTTATTACCATAGATTACTATAGGAGTATCTTCTTCTTTGTATACATTTTTTAGAAAAACTGATATAGCATCTGAATACTCATTTAAATCTTTATAAGAAAGTTTATCTCCATTACATGTCAATGCTATTCTATTTGTATTTGAATATTTTTTTATTCCTTCAATAATTTTCATATAAAAATTCTCCTTTAAAATCCATTATAAATAAATGGCAACTCTTTAAATGGTGTAAATGTTAAAACACCTATTGCCAATATTATAATCATAGTTAAACAAATACTAGTTACTAATTCTTTATTGCTCTTTAAATATTTTAAATAATCTCTCACAGACATCTACCCATCCTTTCGTTCCAAGATGCATTACATCTCTTAAATAATATTTCTCTTTACCTTTATCTTTAAGATTCATAACTTCAAAGCCTTTACTTTCTGCTATATTCTGTGCCTTATCATAAAACTGATTTCTTTCTTTCTCAGAGATACCAGTTAAATCATAGAATTTGCCCATACTTGGAATTAGTACAACAACTGGTTTAATATCTAAGTCCTTGCATACATTTAATAAAAGCTTATAACTTTCAAATTCCTTAGATGTTACTAAGTCTATGCCCTTGTCTCTTCCTCTATATTGCTCTAGACCATCTTTAAAATGCTCATTGTAATAATACTTGTCAATGTTTAGAGGATTGTTACCTACTCTCTTCTTAGCATCTTCAATAGCTTTCTTTTTCTCATGTGACCAATTTATAGGTTTTTTTCTTCCTTCTTTTTTGTGTTTATCTAGCCTAATTAATTTCTTATACAGTATCCCTTTTTCTTTAAGCTCTATACAGTATTTTCTCCCTTGAAAATAAGGCTCTAATAACACCTTCTCAGCTTTCTCATACACTGTCTTAGGTTCATATAGCTTGGCATACAATGCTTCTGCCTTATATTCGTCACTACCCCATAAAAGCTTACTTGATTTTTTTATATATTCAATCTTATTTTGTTTAGATATCTTTGGATTATCTAAAAAACGATAAAATTGTATTGGTGAAAACCTAGACTGGTAATGGTGACTTGTGACTCCATCTTTTTCCATAAACCATTGCATAGAAATTAACAAGACAACCTTCTTATTATCAATATTAGGATTCATACTTCCTAACACTGCAGCATCTTGTAATGTCTGAGTATAAGCTCTACCAATTGCAAATACTTTGTTTTTGCTCCTATCTGTATTAAAATAGTACTTTGGATGTTGTTTTGTTGAATTACTAAGTTCTGATGACCCCAAAATCATAATATCTTTTTCTCTCAAAAAATGATTATTTGCTGTAACACCTTTATCCTTTATATCACTTAAAGTATCATCCATAATTGGAAGTAGATTTTTCTCCCTCAAAAGTTCATCAGTTTTAGAATCAAGAAATTTGTCTAACCCAAATAAAAATACTACGCCTATTATAAATGGTGTAATAAAGTATATCAATTTTCTCATATTTTCTCTCCTCTAAAAATATTCAAATTTATGTTATTATTAATCATATTAGTTTTAATGTATATATTCAACTACAAAATTGTAATAAAATCTCCAAAACTTTTTTTTATTCTGTTACAAATTTGTAAAAAAAAAGAAGAAAATCACTGAAAAAGGAATCTTTTTAGTGATTTTCTTCTTTTTATAATTTGACATTTTAATACTTAATTGTGTATACAATTTAACTTATTTTAAAATTAAATTTACTCAAAAGTATATCTTAATCCCCATTGCTTTCTTATTTCATCCATTAAATTCATGACATCTATAGATGATTCTAGAGTATTGGCTTTTGTTTTATTTAATATACAATTATTGACATATTCAATTTCATACTTTAAAGCTTTTTCTGTATCACCATATTCTAGAGTTTCAATTCTTCCACCATCTGTATAAGTTATTGTAGCTTTTGATGCTCTTGGGAAATTTTCTACAGTTATAAATCCTAATTCACATGCAAGAATACCTCTTTTTGGCATCTTAGCTCTCATAGTTAATGATATTACAGCCATCTCATTCTCAGAATTCTTTAAAATTATTCCAGATTGTTCATCCACACCTGTTTCAAATTTCTTAACAGTTGTTAAAATTTCATTCGGTTGAGATGACATAAAGTACCTAGCAAATGAAAGTGCATATGTACCAATATCAAGCAATGCCCCACCAGCTAAATCTTGACTAAAAAATCTATTATTAACATCATAATCCTTGCAACTTCCAAAGGATACTTGTATCATTTTAATTTTTCCCAAACTTCCAGACTCTACTATCTCCTTTAATTTTTTATATAAAGGCATATAATAAATAGTCATCGCCTCTGCTACTATTAAGTTCTTTTCAATAGCTAAAGTTATAATATCAGTTAGTTGACTTCCATTTACTGTTATAGCTTTTTCACACAACACATGTTTACCATTTTTTAGACTTTTCATTATATATTCATAGTGATTGCAATGTGGAGTAGATATATACACTACATCTATATTCTTATTCTCTAGCATTTTATCATAATCATCATACACATTTTCTATATCAAACTTATTTGCAAAGTTTTTTGCTCTTTCAAGACTTCTTGAAGCAACAGCATACACTTTACAATTCACCTCACTCATAGCTTGTGCAAATTCTGATGCAATAGTTCCAGGACCCAATATAGCCCAATTTATATTCTCCATATTTACCACCTCATATCCTATATATTTTTAAATAAATTACAGACTGTCAGCTGGATAGACAATCTTTCCTTGTCTTCTTATCTCATCCATAATTCCCATTACTATCTTTGAATTTTCATGTGAGTTTATACCAGACTCTATTTTATTATTATTTATAAGAGTTATAAACTCAATAAGTTCATGATATATTCCTTCTATTTCTCTAGGTTTCTCTTCTTCTTTTTCCTTTAAAATAGATATATCTTCTTCAGTTCCATCTTTATATCTAATAACCACCCTTTCAAACAAATTAAGTTTTTCGATTATTATACTTCCCTTTTCTCCTTGTATCTCAGATGGTATGTAAGAATCAGCTATTTTAGAATACTGAACTACTGCATCCATACCATCATATTGGAATATAGCCAAACCTTCTCCATCTACTCCAGTTTGAAGCATATGAGAAAATGATTTTACACATTTTGGAGCACCAAATAGATTTATCATAGGGTGTATGCAGTACACTCCAATATCCATCAATGAACCATTTGACAGTTCTTTTTTAAATGCATTTTCTATAATTCCATTTTTATATTTATCATATCTTGAAGAATACTGACAATAGCTTCCAAAAAATCTTCTTATTTTACCTATCTTATGTAAATTTTCTTTAACTGCTTTAAAATTTGGAACACATGTAATTCTCATAGCTTCCATAAGCAATACATTATTGTCTCTTGCAACCTTTATCATTAATTTTACTTCCTCTAAGTTAGATGCTAATGATTTTTCACACAACACATGTTTTTTGTGTTTTAGACAGGTAATAGCTTGTTTTGAATGCATTGCGTTTGGAGAAGCTATGTATATAGCATCTATACCATCTGATTTAGCCATGGTTTCTAAATCGTCAAAAAACAGACTTGCCCCATGCATCTTTCCAAATTCCTTAGCTTTTTCTAAATCTCTTGAATATACAGCAACTAGTTCAAACTCTTCAATCCTAGATGCAGCTCTTAAAAATAGTTTTGATATATTACTTGTACCAATAATACAAAATCTTATTTTACTCACCATTCAAACACTCCTCATTCTTTATAATTTATTTTAAATAAGTAATACCATATAATAAATAATACTCTATATAAACTTTTGAAACTTATTAGAATGTTAACTTCATCAAATAAAAAAGAAAGCCAACTTTAAATGATTTCACCATTTTAGCATAGCTTTCTTTTAACTACAATCTAAACTTACCTTATACTTCTAAAGTTATATTATATCTCTATTTCCTCTCAGGAATTTTATAGTAAAAATTTCATCCACAAACAATGCTATCAATAATACAGTTACTATAATTGGCCAATAAGGTATTATTAAACTATATAAATTATCAACTACATACACTTGAAGATACCTTACTCCAACAAAAGTCAATATAGTCCAGTACATAGAAAATTTTAAACATATTATTCCTCTATTATTGTACTTATAGTCTGAATAATCCCAATATACCTTATTAAAATATACCTTCATAATTATGCCTGTGATGTACTCTACTGTTGTTGGCACTACTAAACATAGTAAAAGCAATGCAAATATATTATTTGGGTCAATAAACCTTGAGACTTCTATTATAATAGACATTGCAATTGCATACATTGGTTTAAACGGACCATTCAAAAATCCATCTTCTTGAAAATGACCTTGAGTAAAATAACTATATAAATTTTCAATTATCCAACCTATAAAACCATACAAGAAAAAATTAAATAAAAAATATAATAGAGAACCTACACTATCCATGAATATTCCTCCTAATTGTTTATAATTATTTTTTCTCATATTCATGGATTTATTCTAAATCAAAGAAATTAAATTTAAATTCTTTGATTTAATATTTCATATTATAGGCTACAACATTCTTTAGATTCTAAACTTTTTAGGTATTCTCTAACTTCTAATAAATTTTCAAGTATCTTATGTGATTGTGCTTTAATTTGTTCATCTGGTTCTTTTAAGTCAGGTACATTTATACATTTTATACCCCCATTATAAGCAGCCTCTACTCCCATAGGGGAATCCTCTATAACAATGCAATTTTCGGGATTAACATTTATCTTTTTGGCTGCCTTTAAGAATATTTCTGGATTTGGCTTAGAGTTTACAACATCATCTCCACAAACTATAGCATCAAAGTATTCTTTTAAATTTGCTTTGGCTAATCTTTTAACTGCTCTTTCTCGCTTTGTAGAGGTTGCAACTGCCATTTTATACCCATTTTTCTTTAAAAAAGATATTAATTCATTAACTCCTAATTTGATAGGAGCTCCTTCTCTATCCATAAATTCAATCATATTTTTAGTTTTCTCATCATACAAATCTAATATCGGCACAGAGCTATCATATATCTTAGTAAGACCTTCTATTATCCCTTTACGATTCCTTCCCATAACAGATGTATATATTTCTTTAGTCATAGTGTATCCATACTTTTCAAATGTCTCTATCCAAAATTCAAGAGAGATTCTCTCTGAATCAAACAAAACTCCATCCATATCAAAAATAATTCCTTCTACTTTTTGCATACAATTCCTCCAATATTTTTTGATATAATTATATTACACTTTTTATGATTAATTTTACAACCCTCAATTTATCCAATTCTAATATAGTAAAATTGTAATTTTCAAAAGTTACACTTTGATTTACTTTAATGTTTGAACCAAGCATATAGGATATCCAACCACCTATACTATCAAATCCATCATGTTCTATATCAAGCCCAAAGTATTTATTGATATCATTGATTGATTCAGTTCCATCAACTAAGTAAGAACTTGTTCCTATTTTCTTAATATGAGTTTCTTCTTTATCAAATTCATCTTGAATTTCTCCTACTATCTCTTCCAGTATATCTTCAATTGTTACTACACCAGATGTACCACCATATTCATCTACCACTATAGCAAGTTGGAGTTTTTCTTTTCTTAATTTCTCAAGAGCCTTATCTATAGTACAATTTTCTGATATATATATAATATCTCTAAGTATTTCTCCTAGTTCAATTTTATTTCTGTTTATTTTTTGATTATACAAATCTCTTATATGTACAAATCCTAATATATCATCTTTATTTTTCTTACATACTGGATACCTAGTAACACCTTCATCTCTCAAAATAGATAATATCTTTTCCTCCGAGTCACTTTCATATATACAAATCATATCAGTTCTAGGTACCATTATCTCTCTAATTTTCTTTTCTTCAAATTCAAAAATATTGTCAACTAATCTTTGCTCTGATTCATCTATAAGCCCACTTTTATAGCTTTCTTCAACTAATAATCTTATTTCATCACCTGTATGTGGCTCATCAACTTCATCTGCTTGTGAATATCCAAATGGCTTAAGAAATAAATCAGTGCTTAGATTAAAAAAGTATATTATTGGATATGTCAATTTATAAAATCCAATCAACAAAAAAGATGTACTTAGCATTATTCTCTCTGTATTGTAAAGTGCTAAGGCTTTAGGAACAAGCTCCCCTATTACAACTTCTACCATTGTTATAATTAAAAAGGAAATAGAAATTGATATTGTATATATAACACTTTCACTAAGATTAAATATACTTATTATTGGCAATATTAACTCTTTAACTGTAGATTCTCCCATCCATCCTAGTGCAAGTGAACAAAGTGTTATCCCAAGTTGACATGCAGAAAGATATGAATTTAGATTATCTTTTATTATTTTACACCTTTTAGCATTATTATTACCTTCAGCTATCATAGTATCTATCCTAGAACTACGAAGCTTTACCATAGCAAATTCACAAGCTACAAAAAATGCATTTATTAAAACAAGTACTATTATAAGTGTTACATTTAATAACTCCCGCATAAAATATTGGCCCTTATAATCTTATAACATAAGAAATTTATAAGAACTCAAAGTTCCCCCCTTATATTTATAAAATTTAATTTATAATATATATTCTATCATATTTATTAATATATCTTATTTTATTACAAATAATTTTAAATACAAAATTACCCCTCTTAATATTTATGATGGGTTGTATCATATATTAAGAGGGGCTAATTAAATTTTACGTATGGTCAATATAAATTTTAGTGGTCTTTTACAGGACTTTTTTCAGTTTCACTTGTTATTCCTAATTCTTCTTTTTCAATATTCCATTTTTCAAGACCATATTTAGATATTTTAACAGCTTCTGCTAGACCTCTCCCAAGTCTTTTTATCGTATTCATGCCTACTTCATCATCTTTTGCACCTTGTTCTTTTGCATCTTTACTCCAAATACTAGCACCAGTGTATCCTCCAATAAGTCCTCCTGTTACCAATACCTCATGCATTAAAAAGAAATTTATTATTGGTAATCTGGCCATTTCTTGTCCACCATATCTAGTTCCACCAGTAGTTATAGCAGCTCCTACTTTATTTTGCAAATTACATCCATGTACTAAATACATATGTCTTAATCTATTTAACACAGCAGTCAATTGAGCAGTTATTCCCATATCATAAACAGGAGAACCTATTATAAATCCATCTGCTTCTAGCAATTTTTTTTCTAGTTCGCCCATATCATCTTGTATAGTACATTTTTCTGCTTTTCTCATACAAGCATCACAATGTATACATGGACCTATATTTTTTCCTCTTACAGTCCAAAAGTCAGTTTCTATTCCTGGTATTTCTTTAGCTTCCTCTAAAGCTTGTAGTATTGCATATTCAGTTGCTCCTTTTCTTGGACTTCCACATATTCCTAGTATCTTAGCCATAACTATACCTCCCACAAATTTTAATTTAAGCCTCTATGTTTATATCATTAGACTTATTCGATTTTATTGATAATATATATTTAATTATCATTGCTACAATAAATACTGATACTATACAAGAATTTCCAACTAAGGTTCTAATAATCTCTGGAAACTTTTCTAAAGTCTGAGGAACTGAAGTTATACCTATACTTAAGGTAATTGAAACTCCTGCTATAAGATTGTTATCTGACGTAAATCCACATTGACTTATCATATCATAACCAGCCATAGCAATTGATGAAAATACGATTAAAGCGACCCCTCCTATTATGCATGAAGGTATAGTAGTTATTATTGCACCCAATAATGGCGAAAATCCAACTAAAATTAATACTACTCCTGTAATTGACAATACAAATCTACTAGTAACTTTATTTATAGCTACGATTGCAGCATTTTGACCAAATACTCCTGTTGGTATTGAACTAAATACAGATGCAATTATAGATGTTAATGCATTTCCCATTGTAGCAGACTCTAATTCTTTATCTGTAACCTCTCTATTCATAGCTCCCATTGTAGCAATTGTTGCTGCTCCCATCATATCAGCTATAGCTACCATAAATAAAATGGCAAACATTAATATCAAATCAAGTCTAAATTCTAGACCAAATACCAATGGCTTTGGAAAAGAAAGTATTGATGTCCCTTGAATTGCAGAAAAATCAACCAATCCAAATGCAAGTGATACTAAATAACCAAATATTATACCTATTAAAATTGCAGCATCTTGAACCAAACCCTTGCCAAATTTCATAAGCAAAATTATGACTACAACAACTATAAGTCCTATTGCGAAATTTATAGGTTCTCCAAATGTGGCTGAGCCTTCTCCCCCAGCTAAATTTTTTACAGCGGTTGGAAATAGACTAATACCCATACAGGCAATCATTGTACCTGCTATAATTGGAGTAAATAAATGTCTTATCTTCTTAATTCCAAAGGCTATAAAAAACACTACTATTGCCCCTCCAATTTGAGCTCCAAAAAGAGCTTTAAGCCCATATTTTCCAGCTACTGAAAGACATGCACCTAAAAACACATAATTTGTTCCCATTATTACAGGAAGCTTTGAACCAAGCCTATGCCCTTTAAATAGTGGTATTGAGTACAATTGTAGTAAAGTTGCTATTCCAGCTACCAACATAGCACCTTGCATAAGCATAGTTGACATCTGTTTATCAAGCCCTACTATATTCGATATAAGCATAGCTGGAACCATATTACCAGCTATCATTGAAACAAAATGCTGTAATCCTAAAGGTAAAGCTTCCTTAAAAGGCGGTTTTCCCTCTAGATGAAATTTTGATGTATCGTGCTCTTTCATAAAATAAATCCTCCCATAAATTTTATTTTTCTTTACGACCATGAATTTATTAACAATTAATTTTGAGCTATACACATCTTAATCTAGTTAATTCTTAACTTAAATGATATTTATTTTAACTAAAATATTATTTATGTATAGTTGTTTAGTGCACTTAATCTTATTATTTATATTCTCTAAGTTTATACTTTTTATTGACATCATGCTCTGCTCTTACAAACTCTAAATTTCCTTCTCCCATTAATTCAGACATTCTTTTCTTTCTATCACTTAGCCAATCTTTATCAATATTTTTATAGTACTTGTAATCTGTCCAATATATTATTGATGTTATTTCTCCTGGATTACTTTCACTAATCCATATCTCAGAACCAGCAAATCCTTCTAATAATTCTAGACCTTTAATCCAAATCTCATAATCTAATTGTAAGTACTTTTCTATTAATTTAGTATCTATCCTAAAAGTTAGCTCTTCAATAAATAAAGGTCTTTCAAATGATTTTAATTTCATATTATATACTTCCCTCTTTAATATTTGACTACTTTTTTATTTAAATGCTTTTTACATTTAAGTACTTTCAACATAATATTCTTGCATATAACCACTCTTCATTTTTACTTCTTGCAAGACTACCTTCTAGCAGGAGGTACATGTATTGCTTTACCTACTATTCCCATAGTAGCTTCTGCAAAAGCTTCTGATAAGGTTGGATGTCCATGCATAGTACTTGCAACTTCTTCAACTGTCAACATTGCTTTCATTGCAATTACAGCTTCATGAATTAAATCACTAGCATTAGGACCTATGATATGAACCCCATATATTGTAGTCTTATCTTTTGAAGCAATTACCTTAACCATACCATCTGAATCATTCATTGTAAGAGCTTTTCCATTACCAGAAAACTGAAATTTACCAACGACATAGTCTAAGTTTTTATTTTTGGCTTCTTCTTCAGACAATCCAACTGTAGATACCTCTGGAAAAGTAAAAATGGAATTTGGTACTAAGTCATAATCTACACTTGTTTTTTCCCCTACAATTCGTTCAACAACTACTTTGCCTTCTTCAGATGCAACATGTGCAAGCATTATTCCTCCAATTACATCTCCAATTGCATAAATACCTGGTACAGATGTACAGTAATTTTCATCGACTTTTATTCCCTTTTTATCATATTTGATGCCTAAATTATCTAGATTTAGTCCATCTACATCTAACTCTCTTCCTGTAGATACAAGTACATTATTACAAGCAATCTTTGTTTTTTCTCCATTCTGATTTATATCTACTACTAGTTCTTTATCACTCTTAGATATTTCTTCTACTTTTGATGAAAGTAGTATTTTAATCCCCCTTTTATTAAGTAGTTTAGTTAACCTACTAGATACCTCATTATCAACCATAGGAATTATATTATTCAAGAACTCAACTATAGTTACATCTGAACCAAATTCATTTAAAATTCCTGCAAACTCAATTCCTATAACTCCTCCTCCAATTATTACTAATTTCTGAGGCAACTTAGTTATTTCTAAAGCTTCTTTACTTGTTATTACTCCCTCCAAATCAATCCCTTTAATAGGAGGCTTAGAAGATTTTGAACCAGATGCAATTAAAATATTTTTTCCTTTAATTATCTTCTTTGAGCCACCTTCTAATTTTATCTCTACAGAATCCTTACTTATTAACTTTGCTTCTCCCTTTTCTACAGTCACTTTATTTGCTTTTAATAATCCTTTTACACCACTAGTTAAGGTCTTAACTATATGTTTCTTTCTTTTCTGAACTTTTTCCAAGTCTAATTTATATTCATCAACTTTTATCCCATATTCTTCAGCATAATTAAAATAATTTAAAACCTGTGCATCTTTAAATAGTGTCTTTGTAGGAATACAACCTGTATTTAGACAAGTACCTCCAAATTCATTCTTTTCTACAATTATAACTTTTAACCCCAGTTGAGCTCCTCGAATCGCTGCAACATACCCACCTGGACCACCACCAATTACGATTAAATCAGCGTTCATATTTATTTTTCCTCCTTTTAAGTTATAGATATTAATATCTATAATTAAAATTTTAGTATCAATATTTATAGCTTGTTAAATCTACTTTATTTTTAATACCATAGCAAAGTTTCTGACGTGTAAAAATAAAATTATTTCTATGCATTCCTACTATCAATAGTTCCGAATGTGGATGTTCTAAATGGCTATAAGCTGTTGTACAGCCTGGAGTCATTTTTCCACCAACAAATACCATGGAATAATTCATAAAATATTCGTCTAATAATTCATTTTCAATTAGGTGAGTACAGTATGAAGGAGATTCGATACACATTTTTTCTATCCCTAGATTTTTAAGTACATAAAGTAATATCTTAGAGTCTGGAGTACTATCTTTACCAGTAACAATTACAGGACAAACATCAAAATCTTTGTATAATTCTTCAAATTTATAATCATCAACATCCTTAATTGAATTAAAACTCCCTATACATATGTGTTTTAAAGGAGAATTTTCTTTTATATAATCCCAACCATTTGGAGATGTGGCTATAACCATTTTATATTCCTGACTCTTATCAACTCTAAATGTATAATGGTCAAATGGAATATCTCTAGCATCAAAAGAAACTACTACTCCACATGGCTGATATTTTTTATTTAAATAGTCTTTTCTTTGCTGTGTCAAACTTTCATCAAATACATGGCATGTTATCCCAGGTTCATTTTGCAACGTTCTAGCCCCTATAATTACAGCATCTGAATATGCTCTTAGAACATTTAAAACCCAAAAATCTGCCAAGGCTCCATCTGGATCAACAAAATTATTTTTTCCAATTAAAGGGCCTGCTTTATTGTCTTCATATGCCATTTTTCCATCAGATGAAAGCACCATAGATGAAAATATATATGGTCTTTTATCTTTTGATTTTGGAAAAAACAACTCTGTATAATACTCTAAAGCATCTGGTATACAGATATTTTCATTAGATTCTTCTTTTATATTGTCTAATATCTTTTCATTTCTATTTAATAAATTTATTTTTAAGTTATGTTTTGGTATATTGAAAAACTCAAGCTTATTCATACTTTGACCACCTTCTCTCAATTATTTTTTATAATCCATAAATTCTTTTTCCCCATTGCATATTTCCTAGACCAACATCCTCTATTAACTTACTTGATATTTTTTGAGTTTTATAGATTACTTTTTCTTCATCTATATTAACTATTTGATTCTTATCCATAACTACTTTTCCATCTATAATAGAAGTTTCTATATTATTTGGAGTAGATGAATATATTAATGAACTAATTGGGTCGTGAACTGGTATAGAAATTGCACTTTTATATGGATTATAAATTATAATATCAGCATTTTTTCCTATCTCTATTGACCCTAAGCAGTCTAATTTATTTATGGATTTTGCTCCTCCAAGTGTTGCCATTTCCAGTACACTTGACGAAGGTAAAAGCTTTGCATCTCTATGAGTAACTTTTTGTAATAATGTAGTCATTTTCATTACTTCTAACATATTTTGAGTATCATTACTCGCTGAGCCATCACAAGCTAAACTTATAGTCAATCCATTTTCAATAAGCTTTGGAATTGGTGCTACTCCTGCTGCTAGAACCATATTAGATACTGGATTATGAGATATTTTAACATCATATTTTTTAAATAACTCTATATCTTCATCTGACATTTGTATGCAGTGGACTGCAATAAAGTCAGGCCCTAAAATTCCTACTTTTTCAAGATATGGCACAGTCTTCATACCTCTATCTTCTAAACAGTATTTATCATCGTCCTTAGTCTCAAGTAAATGCATAGTTATTGGAATATGAAGCTCATTGGCTATATTTCTCATTTCTTTGTATCCTTCTTCTGTGTTATCCCATATAATACCAGGAGCTAATGCTAAACTTATTCTCGAGTGGTCTCTATATTTTTTCTCTAATCTTCTGACATCATCAAAAAACTTTTGTTCTGTATCATGATAGGTACAACCAAATTCTTTTGGGAATTTGCTTGTATCTGTAAATCCTCTACCAAGTATTCCTCTTATTCCTAAGTCTTCAAATGCTTGAATTATACTATCATCAAGACCTTCTTTTCCATGACAGTACATATAGTCAAGTATAGTAGTTGTACCTGTTCTAATTGCTTCTATACATCCTGTTAAAGCTGCATAATAGCAACATTCTTCATCTATTTTATGTATAGCTCTTCTAACAGAGCTATCAAGCCAGTCTAACAATAATTTATCTCTTCCTAATCCCTTTAGCAAAGTCTGAAATAGATGAGAATGAGTACTTATAAATCCAGGTAAAACAAATTTACCTCTAGCATCTATAATTTTTTCAGAGATGTATTTTTCTAGTAAATTCTTCTTTCCTATATCAATTATCTTGTTCTTTTCAATTATTATACAAGCATCATTTAGTATTTCCCTCTCATTATTCATTGAAATTAGATAAGCGTTTTTAATTATCAAATCTACTTTTCTCATGTAGTAACCTCCATATAATTTTTTGCTATATCTTAATTTTGACAGATAGTTTGGAGAGAAAAAATCTTTCGAGAAACGCATAACAAACTATCTGTCAGATTACTGGTATACTATAAAATCACTTTAAATCTGGCTGAATTACATCCATCTAAAATCTAAAAGATTTTGTGTTACTTCTTGAAGAAAACGTGCTCCAGGAGCTCCGTCTACTACTCTATGGTCATGAGTTAAACTCATATTCATTGTTGAACCAGCGTAAAATGCACCATCTTTTACAAGAACTTTTTCTATTATACTTCCAATACCTAAAATTGCACTTTCTGGTGTATTTAATACTGGGGTAAAGTATGTTATTCCAAACATCCCTAAGTTAGTTATAGTAATAGTTCCATTACTCATTTCATCAGAATTTAACTTGTTATTTTTAGCTCTATCACTTAAATCACTTAGTTCAATACATATTGTTTTTAAGTCTTTTAAATTTGCATTTTTTATTATAGGTACCACCAAGCCATTTGGAATATCTACAGCTACACCTATATTAATTTCGCTACTTACTTTAAAATGATTTTCATCAACTATTTGTGTTCTAAGTTTAGGATGATTTTCAAGTGCTTCAGCTACAGCCTTTATTATAAGAGCTGTATAACTTAATTTAACTCCTACTTTTTTATACTTTTCTTTCAATCCTTTATATACTTTTGATAAGTTAGTAATTTCTAATTCAGTGGCAATTGTAGTTTGAGCTGTTGTCAATAAACTCTCATGCATTTTTTTTGCTATTACATTTTGAATTGGTGTCATCTTAGTTACCAAATCATTTTCTCCTATATTTACCTTAATGTTATTAACTTGAGAAATATTGGTAACTTCTTGCCGTACTTCTTTTTCTACTACTTTATTTTGATTGACTTCCATAACTTCTTCTACTGGATTATTGTTCATGAAATTTTTCAAATCATCAATTGTTATTGAACCATGTATTCCTGTACCCTCTATATTTGAATAGTTAATTCCTTTTTCCTCAGCTATTTTTTTAGCTCTCGGAGTTATTTTTTTGTCTATATTTAAATCTTTTTTCTTAGTTGCATTTTCTAAACTTAAAATATCTACCTCTTTTTCATTATCAGTTTTATCTATCAAATTAAATCCACTAATATCTTCATTGGCTTCTGCAATTATACAAATTAGTTCTCCACAATTAGCAATATCGCCCTCTTCAAAAAATTTTTTTCTCAATACCCCACTTTCTGGTGCTTCAACAGTATTAGTAATCTTGTCAGTTTCAACTTCTAAAATTTCATCACCCTTATTTACTACACTTCCTTCTTCAATCAACCATGTGCCAATTGTTCCTTCCTCCATAGAAAGACCAAACTTCGGCATCTTAACCTCTGTAATCATTGTTTATCCTCCCCTGACTAATATTGCATAACTTCCTTACAAGCCTTAATTAGATTTTCTAATTTTGGTAAAACAAAATCCTCTAAAACTGGTGCATATGCTACTGGAGCATCAATTGATGTAACTCTTTTTATTGGTGCACTTAGATACTCAAATACATCTTCATTTATCATTGCAGATATTTCAGCTGCCCATCCTCCAACTCTTGGACCTTCTTGAGCAATAACCAATCGACTAGTTTTCGCAACTGACTCTACTATAGTTTTTTTATCATAAGGAAATACAGTTCTAAGGTCGATTATCTCTACACTAATCCCTTCTTTTTCAAGTTGACTTGCTGCTTTATGTGCTAACCCTAACATCATTTGAGTAGCTACTATAGTAATATCACTTCCAGTTTTTTCAATCTCAGCTTCATATAGAGGAATTTCATATGGCTCAACTGGCACTTCTCCTTTGACATTGTATAGCATTTTATGTTCTAAAAATAATACAGGATTATCGTTTTTTATAGCTGAAAGCAACATCCCTTTAGCTTCATAAGGTGTTGTTGGTGAAACTACTACAAGCCCAGGTGTATTCATAAACCATGACTCTGCACAAACTGAATGATGATATGCACAGCGTATACCACCTCCCTGTACAGCACGAACAGTAATTGGGCAATGTGCTTTTCCTTGGAACATAAAATTTAATTTTGCTGCATTATTTACAAGTTGGTCAAAACAAACTCCCAAAAAATCTGCAAACATTATCTCTGGAACTGGTCTTAGTCCACAAAGTGCTGCACCATTTGATAATCCCAATATAGCTGATTCTGATAAAGCTGTATCTTTTATTCTATTTGGCCACTTAGCCATTATTCCTTTAGTAATCCCAAAATCTCCACCCATTTTAGCTACATCTTCACCTAGTATAAAAACTCTATCATCATTTTCCATAGCTTGATGAAGTGCTTCATTTATTGCCATTCCATATGAAAGTTTTCTTCCCATTATCTTATCTCCACCTCTCTATCAACATATGTGTGTGTAACTGCATCTTTAATATCTGGTGATGGACTCTCCAATGAGAATCTCAGCATTTCTTGAACATCAGCCTCTATTTCTTCTTCTATTTGCTTAAGTGATTCATCTGACATACCTTCTCTTTCAATAAGTATCTTTCTAGTTAACTTGATTGGGTCTCTATCTTTCCAATACTTAACTTCTTCTTCAGGTCTATATGCTGCTGGGTCTCCTGCAAAATGACCTTGCCAGCGATAAGTGAGAAATTCTATTAAAGTTGGTCCTTCACCTTTTCTTGCCCTATCTGCTGCTATTTCCACTATCTCAATTACTGCTTCTACATCATTTCCATCTACCCTATAACTTGGAATCTCATACCCCTCGCCCCAAGTTTTTAATTCTTTTTGAGGATGTGAATCTGTATAGTGTGTAGATATAGCATATTGATTATTAAGTAGGCAATATATTATAGGAAGTTTCCATGTTGCTGCCATATTAAGACTTTCGTGGCAAGTTCCTTCTCCTAAAGTTCCATCTCCTAGAAATACTGCTGTAACATCATCTGTTTCTTTATACACAGATGCAAAAGCTGTACCAAGACAAGTTACCATAGTTGAACCCTGTATTCCATTAAACCCCATATTTCTACATTCAATATCATTTATATGCATTGAACCGCCTCTACCACCATTTATTCCTGTAGCCTTAGCAAAAATTTCTGCCATTACAAGTTTTGGGTCAGTACCACAAAGTGCTATAGTTCCATGACCTCTATGGTCTGGAAATTTATAATCTGTTTTTCTAAGTGCATCAACTATGCCTGCTTGACAAGCTTCTTGCCCTATACTTAAATGAACAAATCCTGGTATTGTTCCATTGGCAGCATATACTTCTATTACTTCTTCAAATCTGCGAATCATAACCATGTCATGGTATAATTTTTCTAATCTTAACTTACCTAATGCCATCTTATCTCCCCCTGAATCAATAAATTTTTAAGTTGTTTATTTTAAGAAACTTTTTTCAAGTACTGAGTAATTTATTTCTCCTGCCGAAAATGATTTCCCAGTATTTATATTATGTATCTGTATTTTGCCTATTGAGTGTACATCATGGTCTACATAGAAAAAGTCTCTTCCTGCCTTCTCAAATACATCTTCAAACAACTCTCCATAATTTGGAGACGAAGTTTTCCCTGCCAACTGGTGTATAGTTTTTGCAATAGCAGTATCAGTCGAATCCACCCAAAACTCAGTTTCACTACCATAAATCAATGCATCATTTATTCTTCCCATAGTCTTAAGTTCATCTTTTAATACAGGTGCGATTGGTGCTTTTCCTCTAGCAAGTACAATTTGACCTGCATCAAAGTTTTTTTCAAACATCTTATGGCATACTTGCTCAATAATTCTTGCTGACACTTGCATTGATGCTACAATACATGTACTTGGTGAAATTAATATATATGTGTCTTCTGGTTTTACTTTACAAGCATTTGCAACCTCTAAGACCGTTTCATCATTAGGATATTTTATATCTTGGATACATAGGACTGCCTCATGATAAGTGTCTTTATATGGAGTCATTTCAAAATACCAGTCTGATTTAACTCTTGCTAAAGCTCTTGCTGGTCCTGACCCAATAGTTGCAAATTCACCTTCTCCAAGTTTCCATCCAGCAATCTGTGAACCCATACATGCAATCAATGGTTTATCTATAAATACTTCAACTGCTGAGAAAGAATATTCATCATTTAATTTAAAATCTCCTAATGATACTGTTCCTAGGTCGCCTATAGAAGCCCTAGTAAATAAAACACCTGCTTTCCAGCTTCCACTACAATTTAATCCCATATCAATTATAGTTGCTCCACAATCCATCTTAACAACTTCACACCCTAATGCTTCTGCATCTTCCAGTATCTCTCTTACTACCACCATAGCTTTCTTGTTTAAACTTATCATCTTTATACCTCTCAATATATATTTTATTTATGCCTTCTTCCCACATACATCAATTGCAGCTCCCATTATTGGACTTGCTTCATCAGATGCTAAGAAAGTTACAACTTTTGATACTTCTTCCACTTGCAACATTTCTTCAAGTGGTATCGTAACTGCATCATCATAGTCAAATCTTTTTCTTGTATATTCAGTATTAGTCATACCTAAATATATTGCATTTACATTGATTCCATACTCTTTTACTTCTTCTGATAAAGTTTGAGTAAAACTTACCATCCCACCTTTAGAAGCAGCATATGCCCCAAAACCCGGAAAAAAATGTTTTGCTGCTGTAGAACTAATATTTATTATTTTTCCATACTTTTTATCAATCATTGTTCTAAGAACAGCCTTAGTACAATAAAAAGTTCCACTTAAATTAGTCTTTATCTGAGCATCCCAATCTTCAATTGTAGTATCAACTACTGGAGCTGATTTATGGAGAGCTACATTATTAATCAATACATCTACACACTCAAATTTATCTATTACTTCACTAAAACAAACTTCTACTTCTTCTGGTTTGCTTACATCACAAACTGAAACAAAGGCTTTACCACCAGATTTAATGATTCTTTCTGCAACATTATCCAATTTACTTTTAGTTCTACCAATTAAGACTACTGTTGCTCCTTCAATAGCAAAATCTAAAGCAAATCCTGCCCCTAATCCTTGCCCTCCTCCTGTTATCACAACAACCTTATCTTTAAATCTTAAATTCACAATCCATCACATCCTCTACATTCTTATAATTCAAACTTATATTTAGAAAAATGTCTTACATTTCAATATCTAAAGTATTTTAAATAAATATCTTTTTACTTTGTATAACTAATTTCTTTTGTATAAAACAACATTAAATATTTATATTATCCATTAAAATATTTTTCTTTAATGGCAAACTATAAAAATCACAGTTTAACGCATTTGCTACTGCATTTGCTACTGCTGGTGCTGATGGTACAACAGAACATTCACCTATACTCTTAGCTCCAAATGGACCTCCAGGTTCTCCACATTCTATCATTCCAACTTTTATTTGTGGCATTTCACTAGCCTTTATCATATGATACGAGCGAAATGAATTAGCTTTTATTTTTCCTCTATTATCAAACTCAAGCGCTTCAGTTAACGCATATCCTATTCCCATTTGAATTGCTCCTTCAATCTGACCTTCTACAGACATTGGGTTCAAAGCTTTACCCACATCATGTACTGCAACATATTCTAAAACTCTTACACTTGCCAGTTTAGTATCAACCTCAACTTTAGCAAAATGTACACCATATGAACTTGCTCCAGTTTGAGATGCAAAAGTTTCAGCTCCTATAATCTCTCTTAAACTTACCCTTTGAGCATGTATCATGACATCGCATAAAGTGGCTTGTTTGTTGTTATTTTTGATAGAATAAACTCTATCGTCCTTAAATTCTATATATTCTTCATCCTCTTTTAAGAGTTGGGATGCTTCTTTTAAAAGCTCTTTTTTTACTGAGTTTGCTACTTTTAAAGCTGCATTTCCGGATACAAAAACTCCTCTACTTGCGTAATCTCCTAAATTCCATGGTGATGCTTCTGTATCTGCCTGTATACATTCTATTTTTTCCTGGCTTATTCCAAGTACTTCAGATATAATTTGCACCTGGACACTTACAGATGCATTTCCCATATCATGAGTACCTGTATATAATACAGCTGAACCATCTTCATTCATTTTCAACATTAAGGCTGTTATATCTCTATGTGCCCCAAAGCATCCATTTCCATGTGAACCAACTGCCATACCTACACCAATTAAAAACCTACCATTTGATTCATTTTGCTGTCTTATTTGTTTTTTCCAGTCAAATATTTCAGCACCTTTTTTTATACAGTCTATTGGTCTTGGATTACCATGAGGACTTTTAAATCGTTGGTCTATTCCATCTGGTTCAACTAAGTTCTTAAGCTGTAAATTTAAAATATCCATATTTAGTTTTTTTGCAATTTTATTTAGTTGGGATTGTTGTGCAAAAAAAGCTTGTGGAGAACCATATCCTCTCATTGCTCCTGCAATTGGTGTGTTTGTATACACTGGTATTCCTGTATATCTCATATTTTCAATCTTATATGCTTTAAATACTTTATGACTCATTGCTCCAATTACATTTAAAGCACTTGATGCATATGCTCCTGTATTTGTTAGAACTTTCATATCTTGTGCTACAATTCGACCATCTTTCATAACACCTGTTTTTAGATATACAACTGCACCATGTCTAGTTCTTGTTGAAGCAATAGTTTCTCTCCTGTTAAGTTCTAGTTTAACTGGCCTACCTGATAGTTTTGCTAATAATGCTACAATTGGCTCAATTGTAATCTCTAATTTACCTCCAAAAGCTCCTCCAATAGCTGGACTTACTAGTCTAACTTTATTCATTGGTACTTCAAATAACTTAGATAAGATTATCCTAAAGCCAAAAGTATTTTGATTAGGACTATAAACAGTAAGTTTTCCACTGTAATCATAATCTGCAATAGCCACATGAGTTTCTATTGCACCATGATGTATAGCTGGAAGTGTATACTTATCTTCAAAAATATAATCAGCTTTTTTCATAGCTTCTTCAATATTTCCACACTGTTGTACACTTACTGCAAGCTTGTTTCCACCTTTATGGATTGGATATGCACCCTCTTGTATTGCTTCTTCTGGATTAAATACTGATGGTAATTCTTCGTATTCAACCTCAATAAGCTTCAATGCTTTTTCAGCAGTTTGTAAATCTTCAGCTGCAACAGCTGCAACTTTATCACCAACAAAACGAACAGTATCATCAAAGATATGTTCAACCTCTGGCAACTCATGTTCATAAAATCTCATGGCACTATTAAAGACTTTTTGAGGTGAGTTTTTATAAGTGGCTATGGCTTTTACACCTTCTAATTTTTCAGCTTTTGATGTGTCTATTTTTTTAATTTTTGCATGCGCTATAGGGCTGAATAAAACCTTAGCATAAAGCATATTTGGAATTTTCATATCCGCAGTATATTTAAGTTGGCCAGTAGCTTTAAGTACAGCATCTCTTATTGGGACTCTCTCACCAATAATTTTAAATTTATTACTCACAGGTTATACCCCCCATCCTTTTTGCTGATAAAAGTATAGCCTCAACAATTTTTACATATCCTGTACATCTGCAAATATTGTTATCTATAGACTTTCTAACATCTTCCTCAGAAGGATTTGGATTTTTGTCTAGTAAGGCTTTTGCCGACATTATCATCCCTGGAGTGCAATATCCACATTGAACAGCTCCACAATCAATAAATGCTTGTTGAATTGGATGTATATTGATTCCATCTGACAACCCTTCAATTGTCAATATCTTTTTCCCAACTGCGTTTCTTGCTAGAATCAGACATGAATTAACTGCTTCTCCATCTAAAATTATTTTACAAGCTCCACAATCACCAGTACTACATCCACACTTACTTCCAGTTAAATTAAACACTTCTCTTAAAACATAAAGTAAAGTCCAGCTTTTTTTTATACTCACCTTTCTCAATCTGCCATTTATATCAAGTTCAATAACATCTATAATCTCCACCTTCTCCCCACATAATTTAAATTTTAATATTTTCTATGAAATTTAATCTTTGATTAATTTATCCAAGTTATTTACTCTCCTTTGACAAGTAAAATCCATAATTACTGTTAAAAAAGGAGGGGCAAGGCGCTCCTCCTGGATATCCTTTCAGATTATACTTTTATTAAAATGAGTATCATATCTTTTGATTATTTAGTTTTTTAAGGTTTTTGGGTAAAAAAAATAGAAGCAAGGCGCTCCTTCTTGGATATCCTTTCAGATTATATTCTGCTCAAATGCAAGCTATTAGGTTTCCTTCAAAGTTCAATTCTATTTTTGGTAAAAAAAATAGAAGCAAGGCGCTCCTTCTTGGATATCCTTTAGAATTACATTCTCTAAGCTTTACAACTTACTTTACTTTCCACTACATCTTCTTTTTCCTTAGGCAATACAATATTTAGTATTAAAGATAATAAAGCTGTTCCAGATATACCAGTCATTAAAGTGACTACAATGCTTGGTAAAAATGCTAATGCAGCTTGATTAAAATAACCACCCATACCAATGCCCAATGAGACTGCTAAAATTGTTATATTACGATTTGTCATCTTTCCCATTCCAATAACCTTAATACCTGATGATGCAATTGTTCCAAACATCATAACTAATGTTCCTCCAATAACTGGGTCTGGTGTTAAAGCTAATATCTGGGCAAACTTTGGGAAAAATGCTAATACGCCTAACATTACTCCTCCAAGTGCTACTATGTACCTACTTGCAACTCCTGTCATACAAATTATTCCTATGTTTGGACTACCTGATATAACTGGAAGCCCATTAAACAAGGCTGCAAAACAACTTCCAACTCCATCTGCTCTCACAGCTCTCATCAATTCTTTTTGTGTAGGTAGACGGTTTTCAACAGAACTGACAACACCTGTCGTATCTCCTATTATTTCCATAACTGTAACAATATGAATTGTACATATGGTTATAATAGCGCCCAAGTTGAACTCCAATCCCCAGTATATAGGTTTTGGCATTGCAAACCAATTTGCTTGTGCCATACTAGAAAAGTCAACCATACCAAATATTATTGCTACTACATACCCTATTACTATTGAAATTATTATGGATGCTACTTTTAGAAAACCTTTTCCAAATTGATTTAAAATAAGTGTTAATAATAATGTGAATATAGCTAAAGAAAAATTAGCAACTACATTAGGTCCATGAGCATCAAAAGATACTGCGTAGTCAAATGAAGAACTCATAAGTGATAACCCTACTGCCAAAACAACACTTCCTGTAACAGTAGGTGTAAAATATTTATGTAAATATTTTACTGCAAGAGGTCCTACTAAAGTTAAAACTAGACTTCCTACAAGTACTGCTCCAAAAGCTCCAGCAATACCAACATCATTATTTGTACTTAAGGCAATTAATGGTGCTACAAAGGTGAAACTTCCACCAGTAACAATTGGCAACCGTGACCCTATTGGTCCAATTCCCATAGATTGCAGTATGGTGCTCACTCCTGCAATCAACATCGAACATTGAATCAAAAATGCAGTCTCACTTAGTGAGAGACCCATGCCCACAGCTACTAAAATAGCACCTGACATAGTACCTGCAAAAGCAGAAAAAACATGTTGCATACTAAGCGGTATTGCTGTTAGAAGCTTTGGCTTGTCATTAAATCCATACTTGTAATTTTCCATATCTTACCCCTTATCGCTCCCGCCATTGCCGCCAAATGTATGGAGCTATGTAATAAATTATTAGTAACCTTAAAAGTTAGAGCCTAATAAATATTGCACAGTTACATTATGAAGTTTTAGTAATACATTTTGAAATTAGAAAAGCTCTAATTTAAGGAGTGGCGGAGGATTAGTTACTAAAAAAATAAAACGTTTGCTTTTAGCATCATTTTTATTTTTTGTAAGCTAGGTAATTAATCCGATTTTTAATTGTATTATACAGTCACGATTTTATACTGTCAAGATTATTCTGACAATTTAATTTTAGTTTTATTTAGAATTATTAAAGTAAAAATAATAATCAATTTGTAGAATAAAATCAGTATTAAAATACTTTAATTTTCAAATTTTTGTTATTTTATTATCGAAGTTCAGTTTAATATTTATTTCTATAAAATATATACAACTTCTTATTTTAGCCATATAACACTATTTCAGTAAATATAATAAATAAAGATATATATAATAATCATAAAAATTTTAATTATTGGATAAATATAAATATTTTATTGTTTATTTAATTAAATCAGACATAGTATATATATTTTATAATACAATATTATTTTAATATATATAAAAAAAATAATTATTTTTTATTATTTTCTCATTCTCTGATATTTAAATTCTCTTCTATTAGATATTTTTTTAACATTTTTTTATAAAAAGTTTATCTTTACATACTTACAAAAAATTTATTTTTCAAAATTATAACCATTTATTTTCCCAATTTTTCTACATATTTCAATAAATAAAAATCTTAATTTTTTATTATAAAAGTAAATTATTTTTTGTATATTTATTATTACTCATGCTTTTTATTATTGCTATAAATTAATATCTATTACTATTACGAGAAAAAACGAAGAGTGATTTTTATTTAAATAATATTCAAACTTCGTTTTTTCTTACTAGCTATTTATTTAATTTCTAAATTTCTATTATTTTTTAATACTTTATCTTTTTAATAATCTATCTTTTTAATACTTCACCACATGGATTTTTAGTAACTTTACCTTCTTCTAATGCAATTTTTCCATTTACAATTACATATTCAACACCTTTGGCTAATAACTGTGGATTTGAGAAGTCAATCTCTTCAGACCTAGGATAGCCGTAGTTTTCCATATCAATAACCGCTATATCAGCTATTTTACCCTCTTTAAGTATACCTCTATCCTTTATTTTAAACTGGTTAGCTGGTAATGAAGTTACCCTTCTTACTACTTCTTCCAATCTTACACCTGATTTTTTATACATATCAAAGAAAATTGGAAATGCCCCTCTTCTTTGAAGCTCAAACCATGACATATCTCCACCTACACTAAACAAACAATCTGAACCAACCATAACAAATGGATTATTTATTATCTTTTTATCATGTAATTTATCAGGGAAATCTCCCCTGTACATTCCTCCTAGGCAAAATATAAGTTCTTCATCTCCATATAAAAGTAAATCTAGTAATAGCTTATTTTCATCTATACCTTTTTGCATAGCTATTTCACGTATTGATTTCTTTTCCATATCAATATCATTGGTATTTAGAAGTATTATACTTCCTCTATCTCCAAGTATAAATGCCTCTTTTAATATCAAAGCTCTTCCTTCTTCATTACTAAGAGCATCCATAACTCCATCCATACCTAATTCAAACAAACTAGATGATATTGCCATAATAAATTGAAGTACTCTTTTTTTCTTCATACAATGTCCAGAACTTCTTGGTACTGTATCAACCATTATATCAACACCATTGTATCTAGCTTTTAATATCTCATCAAAGGCTTCTATTTCAACTGGACTTAAATGTGATACTTGGACTCTAGCACCACTTTTTTGACCTACCTCTATAGTTTCTTTTACTGCATTATATCTTCCTATGTAATCTCTAATATGGGATGTATATATACCATCATGTTCCTTAATTAACTTTGCAATATCAACAAGTTCATCAATATCAGCATACTTACTTGGTATATATGCCAATCCAGTAGATATTCCAAAAGCACCACTTTTCATGCCATCATTTATTATATCTGTAATTTCATTTTTTTCTTTTTTTGTAGGAGGTCTATCTTTAGACCCTCCCATAACACTCCATCTTATAGTCCCATGACCCAATAAAAATCCCATATTAATAGCTATTCCACTCTTAGATATAAGGTCACAATATTCTATAAAACTATCCCAATGCTTATTTTTATCTATAAGATACTTTTTTTCTTCTTCAAGTAATAGACCATTTTTATACATATATTCATATATATTTTCAGAAGAATATGGTGTTATAGAGTGACCACAATTACCATTTATAGTTGTTGTAACACCTTGTTTTAGGAATTTTTCAAATTTACCATCTAGTATTGCTACTATTTCTTCATGAACATGAGGGTCAATAAATCCAGGTGTTACAACTTTTTTATGACAATCTATCATTTTATTTGTATCATCATTTATCTCAGAATCTATTCTTACTATTAAATTATTTTTTATAGCTATATCTCCATAAAAACCATTTTCTCCAGTACCATCTACTATAAATCCATTTTTTAAAACTAAATCATATGCCACATTATTCACCTCTTAAAATATAATTTTATTGCAGTAGCCTTTACTATAATTCTTTATATTTTAAACTTTTTACTTCTTTAATTTTACTAGCCTCTAAGTTTATCCTTTTTTACTAGTCTCTAAGTTTATCTTTATGCATAACTCTTGCAATCAATATAGTACCAAATACACATATAAGAACTACTAAAGATTGTGGTATTATACCTTGCTTTGATAATATAATAGTCAATACAGCTATTACAATTGCTACTAATCCTAGTTTTTTATCTTGTAAAAAAACTTGTCCAAACACTGACCCAAATAGAGCTGGTAAGATTAAATTCAATTTTTCTACTACTTCAGGTGGTATTTTAGACAACACACTTCCTCCTAAAATTACTCCAAAAGTCAAAATACTTATATTTACTAGAATAGATACAGCTATTCCTATAGTAGATATTATTGAACCTTCTTCTGTTCCAGATTCAACTTCTGCTGCTTTTTGAGCTGCTATTGAACATGGCAGTCTCATATTAGATATATTTCCAGAAAGAAAACTCATATAAGTTCCTGGTATCCCTAAAATTGGTGAATAAGAAACTGGCTCTATTATGTAGTTTGGTGCGCTCATACTAACTATTGCCATTGTACTTGCTAATAATGCTGATATTGGAGGCATAAGACCAAATCCAAAACTTAAAATTATTCCAGGAACTAATGCTGCTATAATACCTAAAGATAATGTCAATCTACCATACCTTATCATAAAAGGTAAGTACTCTTCATTGTATATAGATTTTACTTTACTCATAAAACTCCCCCCTTATATTATTGAACCTATTATCATCCCACTAAACATTGATATTGTAAGACCCCACTCTCTCAGCCATTTTATATTTTTCTTTTTTTCAATCATACAAAGTATTACCATTATTATCATTCCACTTATACATGCAATTGTTCCATTGTCAAAACGCAACACTCTATCAGCATTTAGGTATGCAAATGAACCTAACATTGCTCCTACAGATATTATTGGTATAAATGATTTCTTACCACTAGAAATAACATTCGTTATTTTATCTAACTTATGCCCAAACAATAATGTAAATATTATCCACCCTAAAGAACCTAATATCATAGTCCAAACTGCATTTGTAAATGCTACTTTTGTCATCTCAGGAGAACCTAAAGTTATCCCTAAAGCATCTGTTCCAAACCCAGCTGACATAGATTCAAAAATTACAGAACCTATAAATGATAATCTCATCCATGCTATAGGTCCACCCATAGTTACTATAAGTGAAACCATCCCAGCAAATATAGTCATTGATGGGCCTATAGCTGAAATAGCACTACTCTTAATAGCTGATTTTATTTGCTTATCAGTTATTCCCATCGTCTTCCCAACTTTACAAGATTTTATAGCAAATACAAGAGATTGTACTACTACTATTGATACAGCTACTGTACTTGCTATCCACAAAAGTGGATGATTGGCTAATTTTAAATAATCCATTGCAAAAAACCTCCCTATAAATCCTCAAATTTTATTAAAACATTTAAGCCTTATTTCCAAACCTTATTCAATACTCTAAGTATGTTTCCACCCAACACCTTTTCTATTTCCTCATCACTATATCCATGTTTTACTAAATATCTGACAATATTTTTTGAAGTTTCAGTTGGATTTTCAAGACCTTTTACATACTCTACTTTAGGATGCTCCTTTGTCCCAGTTATTTTTTTAATATCAAATTTAGCAGCTAACACTGAATGTAATTTAACATGGTCACCGTATACTGTATCTGGTCCAAAAGCCACATGGTCTATCCCTACTAGATTTTTAATATACTCAAAATGTTCCATAAATGACTCTATTGAATGTTCTTTGTTTTTTTCAGTTATTGTAGTATGTGGTGCTGCTTCTACACCTATAACCCCACCCTTTTTCGCACATGCTATTAGTACTTCATCTGGCGTTAATCTCTTTGTGTTCCACAGACTTCTTGCCCCAACATGACTCAATATTATTGGGTCCTTACTGTGTTCTATAACATCAAGTGTCGTTTGAACTCCAACATGAGAGCAATCTATTGCCATTCCAATCTTATTCATTCTTTCAACAGCTTTTCTACCAAAATTCGTAAGTCCACCATCTTTTTCTTCTTTCAATCCTGAACCCAATGCATTAGATTCACTATATGTTATACCCATTAACCTTATGCCAAATCCATACAAAATATCTATTCTATCAAGTTCATTTTCTATTGGTGCAGCTCCTTCTAAAGTAGGTATCAAGGCCACTTTTCCTTCTTTTTTTGCTCTGTATATATCTTCTACTTTTTCACACTTTATAACAAAATCTTGGTGTGCTAAGTCACATAATCTCATACCTAAATCTATTAATATATCATCCCACTTCCATCCTGAGCTTGATGTTATTGTACATACACCATCCATTAAATTATCAAATATAGCATCGTAATATCCTCTTGATAATGCTTCATAAGCACATCTTTGTTTACCCTCTCTATTGTATTCAAATATATCTCTTTCTAAGTGTTCTGGAAATAAAACTGGATGTTCATGTAGTGATATAAATATTTTGTCATCCACTATATTTTTAACCTTAGCTTCTTGAATATCATCTAACTCGATAAGGTATTCTTTTACTCTCTTATCTCCTTTACACATCTCAATAGATGAGATATCTTTTCCCTTTTCTAAATAACTATAAGCTTCATAGCCTTTATAAGCTGACTTCATAACAATATCCTCCAAATTCTACAGTTTTTTATATTTTCACTATGTAGCAATTGATATGCCAAAATATAAATTTTAATTGCATACTAAATCTTTCAAAAATAAAAACAGTAGTAAAGTGATGATTTACTACTGTTTATTAGAAATAATATTTTTTATTTTTAATTTAATATTTTTAAAATTATCTCAATATTTAAAATAATTTTAATTATTTAAGATTATTATAGGGAGTTTTTAGGGGATTTTACATTTATATACCCCTATATTTCCCCCTTAAATTTTATATATGATATAAAATTCTTTCCTTCATCAGTTATAAAACTCCCTTGTTTTTTTACTCCAGATGACAGCAATCCATGATTTTTTAATTTATCTATTCTTTTTCTAATTTGGTCTACACTTAATGTCATACTTTTTTCTTTTAAGATTTCTTGTAATTTATTTCTTCCTAATGATATATTTTTATTATTCCAAGTTTCTATACTCATCAATATACAAATACTTTCATTAAAGAAATTTGATTGTTTGAAATCCAATATAATTGAATCAAAGTTTTCATTAACTAAAGTATTGTTATTTTCAAATTTAAATTGTTCCGGCAAATGCTCATAGTCTACTCTATCTTCCTCCACTATAGTGTCAATATAATAAATCAAATTCTTAAGCTCCCTTACATTACCTGGCCACTCATACAATTTTAATACTTGCATTGATTTTTCTGTAAAACATTTATTACTATTTATTTCATCCAAAAAATACTTACTTATAAGAGGTATATCTTCCTTACGCTCTCTAAGCCTTGGTATTTCTATATGTAATACATTAATCCTATAATACAAATCTTCCCTAAAAGAACCTTCTTTAATTTTTTTCTTTAAATCCTTATTTGTAGCAGCTATAATCCTAACATCTACTGGTATAATTTTACTTCCACCCATTCTCATAACTTCTTTTTCTTGTAAGACTCTCAACAATCTTTGCTGTACCTCTAGAGATATATCACCTATCTCATCTAAAAAAATTGTTCCTGTATGCGCTCTTTCAAATATCCCTATTTTTCCGCCTTTTATCGCACCTGTGAAACTTCCTTCTTCATAGCCAAAAAGCTCACTTTCAATAAGTGTATCTGACAAAGAAGATAGATTAACTGCAACAAATGGCTTGTCTTTTCTTAGAGATTCATTATGTATTGCCTGAGCAAATATTTCCTTTCCTGTTCCATTTTCTCCAAGTATCAACACAGAAAAATCTGTAGATGCTATCTTTCTTGCGATATTAATTTTTTCTTTTATTATTTTAGTCTCACCTACAACATTCTCAAATGTGTACTTTGATACAAATCCCTTTGTATGAAATTTATTTTGAATCTTATCCTCAAGCATCTGAATTGCACTTATATCTTTAATGCTTATAATACTTTTTATTCGCTCATTATTTTCATACACATTTACTTTATTAATTATGAGTTTTTTGTTATTTAGGCTTACTACTTCATCACTGACTTCATCCTCTTGAAAAAATATTTTTTTGATAATTTTATCACTAAATAAATCCATAAAATTATTAGATATAATCTGATTTTGGTCTACTCCAACTAGATTAGAAAATACTTTATTGCAATATATAAACTTCCCTAATTTATCAATAGAAGCAATCCCTTCATCGATAATCTCCAAAAAACTCTTCATAGTTTTATTCATAGTTGTATAGTATCTATATCCACTTACTGTGTCTTCATTATATTTTTCTTTGATAATATGTAATTTATCTATAGATATATTAAGTTTTGTAAAGATTTCTATAACTGTATTTATATCTATTATTTTAGCACCTATATCTATTATTTGCTTTAAGTTCTGTGGTACTCTATTTCTACTTCCTGTAATAATTCCAATCTCACATTTAGACTTATCACATCCTGGATAATATGGTATTAAATTAATATGAATTAATCCTAATTTTCTAATTATCTTGGCTGTTTCATCTGCTGACTCTTTATAATCATCTATAACCATAACTTCAGAATCATTTTCTATACTTATTATCTGGTTTATATTTTCAATATTTATTGTACGATGTACTATTACAATAGGTATATTTTTATCGATATTATTGTGTATATGCTCTTTTATCTCATTATCTGAACACACTATAAGTTCATACTTTAATAGTTCAATATTTATGCTATCCATATAGACTAAATTATCTATATTACAAAATTCTCCAAATATATTTTCTAATTGTTTTGAGATATCTATATTTATTTTGTCATCAGTTGATACAAATAAAATATTATGTTTTTTCATACCATCACCTCCTGTTTAGTTAATATAGAAACTAATAATTTGGTCTATTGTAGCACTTTTTAAAAAAATTTTAAATCTTAAAAATCATATTTTATACCATTTGGTAATATTTTCTACTCAAAAATAAAATGGTATAGATTTTAATCTATACCATTTTATATAATATCACCATATTTTTAATTATTAATAAGATATTTCTATTCCTCTAAAAACTGCAAAAATTCTTGATTAAATAGTTTAAGTTCATCATAGAATATTGCATGACCGCTATACTCAAAAGTATATAAAGTTGAATCCTCTATTTTTTCATTCATAAAAACTGCAAATTCATATGGGCATACTTGGTCTAATTTCCCATGAAATATACCAGTAGGCACTCTTACACATTTTAAATCATTAAACAATTTTTCATCTCTTAAAGATACAGCTGTTCCAATAGTTCCAATACCTGATGCACTAAAACCAATGTCGTTAAACCACCTTCTAAAGCTTTCTGATGGATTCGATGCAAATACTTTTTCTCCAAAATTACTTACCATTTCTGGTCTATCAGTACATGCCTGAGCTATCAGTTTATTAACATCCTCACGTGTCATACCATATGGAAACTCTGGAGGTCTTTGTACAAACGATGGTGCAGCAGCAGCAAGTAATGCTAATTTTGATACTCCATAGCCATGAAACAGACTCATATATCTAAGTACAATTGCTCCTCCCATTGAAAAACCAACAAGGGTAAAATCTCTTAATCCAATGGCATGTACCACCTTATAAATATCATCTGCTAATTGGCTATAATTATACCCTCCTGATGTTGCAGCAGACTTACCAAACCCTCTTAAATCAATTGAAACGGTTCTATATCCGAGTTTTGGTAATATATTTGTTTGATATTCAAATATCTTATGTCCTAATGGCCAGCCATGTATAAAAAGTACTGTTTTTTTAGCACTCGGATTTAAATCATAAACTGCTATATTTATATCATTTACATATACATAATACATATCAATAGCAACTCCCTTCAAGAAAATGTATGATAGTCATTTTATATATATGAATAAAATGATGAATAAATAAACTTTCGAGTTTATCTGCAATACTTTTCTATTGCTTTTTTAAACAAACCTACATGGACCTTTTCATCTAAAATTATTCTATTTAATATAGCTTTTATATAAGGGTCTTCAATAATACTTATATCCTTGTAATAATTCTCAATAGCCACATACTCTAAATGTAAATCCGATTTTAATCTACTACAAATAGAATCTCCATAAAATACAAAACCACCATTCCAATATGCACCACAAGAACTTGTCGAACCTCTATATATAGGATTTCCACCCAATAATCTTATAGTCTTTGCTAATATCTCCATATGTAACATTTCTGTTATAGATATATTTATCCACATTTCACTCAGTTCTCTATAATTTTCATCTAAATCAAAGTCATGGTATAAGTACTGGGTTACACTTGTAAATTCACTCGCTACACCAGAATAATCATCCATTAATAGCTCTGCATAATACTTATTCGGCCCTAAAACTTTTATTTCTGGATACGGCTCATCACTTGAGTAGCCCTTTCTCTTGTGCATATCGTAATGTGCATCACTCATAATACATCCTCCTTTAAAATTAGCATATGATATTAATTGTATTCATCAAAGCTTTGACATATAACTTTATTAGGATAGTTAGGGTTTAATAAATAACTTAAATTAATAAAAAATCCATGCTAATAAAAATTAACATGGATTTATATTTACCTTTATATTTGTGCAATTATTTTCTGTATCTATTCATCTTTTCCTGCTACTGATAACTCTTTAATAACAACTGAAGGTGAACCTATACTACTCATTGGAAATTCTAAATCGTCTCCTATAACTTCAATATCTTTTAATAAATCGAAGTAATTACCAGCTACTGTAATTTGCTCTACTGGAAATGCTTTTTTACCATCTTTAATATAAAAACCTTTAGCTGCTAAAGAAAAATCTCCTGTTACTGAATTTGCCCCTGAATGAAGACCTGCAAAACTAGTAACCATCAATCCTTCACCTATATCCTTCATAATTTCATCTAGAGATTTATCTCCTTTCTCTATATAAAAATTAGTGGGATATATGCTTATAGGTGATGAATATGAAGATTTTATTCCATTTCCTGTAGTCTTTATATTTGCCTTATTGGCTGTCTTTAAGTTATGAAGTAAAGTTATAAGCTTTCCATTTGAAACAACTTCTTTTTTAAATGTAGCTACTCCCTCATCATCGAAAGGAGTAGATGCCATACCATTTTCTAAAAGTGGGTCATCAACTATTGTAACTATAGGAGATGCTATCATATCTCCCTCTCTATCTTTCAACAAAGATAATCCTTTTTGGGCTGAATCAGCATTAAATATTCCAGAAAATGTACTAAGTAAAGATACCATTGCTTCATTAAACAATATAGTTTTATATTTGCCTGATGGTATACTCTTTCCACCTATTTTAGATAAAGCATTTTCAACTCCAAGCTTTGCTATCTCACAAGGCTTTATTTCTTCAATAGAATTTGCTATATTATATCCCACTCCATCATACTTTTGTCCATTGTCTTCTATGATAGGAACTACAAACCCTATAAGCATATTAGTTTTATTACTTAAATCGAGACCTTTAGTATTATATATACCATTACTTGATACAGAATAAGATATAGTGCATCTAGATAAATTTACTACCTTATCTGAATAAGCTTTAGTCTCTCTTTCCATTTCTAGAGCTAAATCAATCAACTTATCTGCTTCTAAATTTTCTAACTCTTTAGAATAAGTCTTTACATCATTATAGTGCTTATCGCCTTCATATATAAATTGTACATCTTCATTTTCGATAGCTCTTACCCCATCTTTTACATTTTTTATCAACATATCAACAGCTTTATCATCTAAAATTTCTGTATAAGAATAACCTACCTTTCCATTTACCTTACCTCTAAAAGATAAACCAAAAGACTTATCAAGATTGTATTTCTCAACTTCTCCTTCATATATATTTATACTTAAATTTTCCCCTGTGGAATAATACACTTCACACTCTTCAAATCCTTCACTTAGAGCTTTTTTAAATAATATATCCTTAAAACTTTTAAGTTCCATAATTATCCCTCCTATCTTCCACCTACAGTAATTTCTTTTACCCTTATCATAGGCTGACCTACATTAGTTGGTATACTTCCTGATGATGAACCACACATACCCTGAGCTTGTTTTAAGTTATCACCAACCATATCTATATTCATAAGTACATCACTACCTTTTCCAATTAAACTAGCACCTCTAACTGGCTCTTGTATTTCTCCATTTTTTATCAAGTAACCTTCTGAAACTGCAAAATTAAACTCTCCTGTTACAGGATTTACAGACCCACCACCCATTTTTTTAGCATAAAGTCCATCTGGTATTGACTTTATAATATCTTCTGGTTTATCTTCTCCAGCAGCAATATAAGTATTAGTCATTCTCGAAGTAGGAGCAAATTTATAATTCTGTCTACGAGAACTTCCTGTAGGATTCATTCCCATTCGTCTACCATTAAGTTTGTCTATCATATAAGACTTCAAAATCCCATTTTCAATCAGTATATTTTTTTGAGCTGGATTTCCCTCATCATCTATATTCATAGAGCCCCAGTAATTTGGTATTGTACCATCATCTATAGCTGTAATCTTCGTAGATGCAATTTGCTGACCTAATTTATCTGCAAATACGGAGTTTCCCTTTGCAACTGATGTAGCTTCTAAAGAATGTCCACAAGCTTCATGAAATATTACTCCACCAAAGCCATTATCTATTGCTACCATCATATTACCTGCTGGACAATTTTTAGCATGCAACATAGTATGTGCTACTCTAGCTGATTCTTTTGCATAGTATTCTGGGTCTATATCTTCAAATATTTCAAATCCTTTACAACCTCCAGGTCCTTCAAATCCAGTTTGATTTTCATTACCTTTAGATGCAATTGAACTTATTCCCAGTCTGGTTCTTATTCTTCTATCTTCAACATATATACCTTCAGTGTTTGCAATTAATATTTTTTGGTCTTTATCTGAATAGCTAACACTTACTTGAGATATATCACTACTAAATTCTTTTGCACTCTTATATGCAACCTTCATAACATTTACTTTATCTCTATTACCTATTGAATTTGGATAAATTTTTATATTATGTATGTTATTTATTTTAATACTGTCATTTAATATTACACTTTTTCCATCTTCCAATTTACCTAATGCAACAGCAGCTTTATACGCTACATCCAACAAACTATTTAATGAATTGTCACTTGTATAAGCATATATACTCTTTAACCCTTTAAATATTCTTATTCCTATACCATAGGTTCTTCCACCTATTGCATTTTCTACTTTATTATCTATTAAGCCAATAGAATTATTTATAGTGTCTTCTTCAAAAATCTCAGCAAAATCTCCTCCAGTAACTAGACACTTTTCTAATACCTTTGAAGCAATATCTTTTGAAAGCATAAATTTACCTCCTATTTTAAATTTTTATTTAACTTTTATTCAATCTTTTTTACTTGTTAATCATCATTATATACCAAATTGCTTATGAATATATTATACATATGTTTTACACTAAAATGTTATCACATTTTTATTTATACATACCCATTTATATAAGAAATTAAAATGTATAATATTATTTACTATAGAAAATAATACACTCATACATAATAAATTTTAGGAGTGAAATATATGAATCAAGAATATGTAAAAGGTAAACCTATTTTTACCAGTATAAATAAAATTCCAAGACAATTTCCATACCTTACTGATGATATTGATACAGATGTTATAATCGTTGGAGGTGGCGTAACAGGATGTATTTGTGCATACTATTTAGCTAAAAATAATATAAAATCAGTTATCCTTGAAAAAGGAAGGATTGCGCATGGAAGTACTAGTGTAACCACATCACTTTTACAGTATGAATTGGATGACAATTTGATAGATTTGACAGAAGTAATGACTCTAACTGATGCCTTAAAAGCTTATAATCTTTGTGTATCAGCACTTGAAGAGTTAGATAAATTTATAGAATTGCATGGAAATAAGTGTGATTATGCAAAAAGAGATACTTTACTTTACACTGCCAATAAACTTGAAATAAAAGCTATAAAAGAAGAATATGATTTAAGAAAAGAAAATGGATTTGATGTTGAGTATATTGATGAATCTACAAATCCTTTTGGTTTTGATTTAAAGTCAGGATTGATAGCAAAAAATGGTGGACGAGAGCTAGACCCATATAAATATAGTCAGCATCTCATTGATGTAAGTCTAAAAAAAGGTCTTGAAGTATATGAAAATACAGAAGTAAAAAAAATAGACTTTTCAAATGATAAAGTAACAGCTGAAGTGTCTTATGGTTATAAAGTTTATGGCAAAAAACTAATTGTGGCTACAGGATATAATACAAGTTTATTTACAAATAGAAATTTTGCAACTAAATCTAATACCTTTAATATAGCTACAAAACCACTTAAAGATATTGATTCTTGGAAAGACAATATTCTGATTAGAGACAATTGTGACCCATATAATTATCTAAGAACCACTAAAGATAATAGATTGATTATAGGTGGCGAAGATGTAGACTTTAGTGATATAGAAGATGAGGCTTTAGCAAATAAAAAATATGATATTTTAGAACAAAGGCTAAAGGGCATGTTTAAGGATATAAAAGATATACAAATTGAATACAAGTATTGTGGTTGCTTTGCTTCTACTTTAGATAACTTAGGTTTTATTGGACCTGATAACAAAAATCATAACTTATGGTACTGTTTAGGCTATGGAGCTAATGGAATACTTTTTGCAATATTAGGAGGTATAATGCTTAGTAAGCTATACCTTGGAGAAGAAGATAAAAATATGAGATTATTTAAGGTAAATAGATTCGACAAATAGATGTTATTATATATTAAAAGACTGTACTAAAAAAACTTTAGAATTCTAAAATCTTATTTTTAGGCAGTCTTTTATAATAATTTATTTAAAAATACTTTATTTAGAATTAAATATAAAGTAAAATATTAAAATATCACTGATAAAATTTAGTTATGATAATAATCTTTAAGTTTATTTGATGAAATATGGAGGAATTATTATGAAAGAAATACTTGTTATTGCTCCTACTAAAGGAACCTATGAAAAATCGATTCACATAGTAAAAAAATATAAGTATACAAACATTGATGTTGTATTTGGTAATTTAAAAGAAGGAATACCACTCGCCGAAAAAAGTATTAACCATGGTACTAGAATTATCATAAGTAGAGGTGGAACTTACAATATGTTAAAAGAAACATATAACATACCTATAGTTGAGATTAAAGTAGATGCTTATGATATTATAGAAAGCTATAAGGAAGTTAAAAATTCAAATGAACCATTTGGGATAATTGGATTTAATAATGTTATATATGGCTTTGATATTATAGAAGAAATATTGAATAAGAAAATAACGATGATTGAAATTGAAAAGGAAGAAGAAATTTATGATGCTATAGAAAAATATAGAAAAAAAGGCATCAATACATATATAGGTGATACTACTGTTGCACATATTGTTGAAAGACTTAATTGTAAGGGAATATTAATTGAATCTAGAGAAGAAAACATACTTAGAGCCATTCAACAAGCTGAACAAATACTCGACGCAACTAAAGATGAGCAAAAAAGAAGATTACAGATAGAAGCTATGACAGATTTTGTACATGATGGAATAATAACAGTTGATAAAAATTTTAAAATCACATTATTTAATAAGAGTGCTGAAAAAATATTTGGTATAAAAAAAGAAAATGCACTTTATCATAATGTTATAGATGTTATTCCAAACACAGTTTTACCTCAAGTAGTTGAAACCATGGAACCACAAATTGGTGAAATACAGAATATAGGAAGTACAAAAATCATTACAAATAGAGTTCCAATTATCGTTGATGGTCAAATTCAAGGAGCAGTTTCTACATTTCAAGACAGTAAGGAAATAAGTTCATTTGAACATACAATAAGAAGAAGTCTATTAAACAAAGGTCTATCTGCTAAATACACATTTGATGATATAATCTATGCAAGTGAAAAAACAAAAGACTGTATAGAAGTTGCAAAAAAATATGCTTGCTATGATACTCCAATGATTATTACAGGGGAATCTGGTGTTGGTAAAGAGTTATTTTGTCAAAGTATTCATAATTATAGCAAACGTAAAAATGCTCCTTTTGTTGCTGTAAACTGTGCTGCAATACCTCCATCTTTAATAGAAAGTGAGTTCTTTGGATATGAGGAGGGCTCATTCACAGGAGCAAGAAAAAAAGGAAAAACAGGTGTATTTGAATTGGCACATGAAGGAACAATCTTTCTCGATGAAATAAGTGAAATTCCAATTGAACTTCAAGGAAGATTATTAAGAGTCTTGCAAGAAAAGCAAGTTATGAGAATTGGTGGTGATAAAGTTATTCCCATAGATGTAAAAATAATTTGTGCTTCAAATAAAGACTTAAAAGATATGATGCGTGACGGTTTATTTAGACGAGACCTTTACTTTAGAATAAATATATTAACATTGTATCTTCCTTCACTCAAGGAGAGAAAAGAAGACATCATAAAATTATCAGAATTTTTCATAAAAAAATATTCAGCTAAATACAATAAGATACCTTTAATTATCACTCCAAATATCAGACAAGCTCTTCTTGAAAAAGAATATGAAGGAAATATAAGAGAATTAGAAGGAATAATCGAGAGAGCTGTTATTATAGAATCATTTGATTCAATTTTATCAGAAAAATACAATAGTGAATATGCAAATACTATAAATGATACAGATAAGGCTGATTTTAAATGTAATAACTTAGACTTAAAAACACTAGAAAAGAAATATATCTATAAAGTCTATAATGAAAATAATAGAAACACTACAAAAACTTGTGAAATACTAAAAATCACTCGCTCCACCCTATGGAGAAAGTTAAAAGAAATTGAAAGTGATGTTTAAAAATAATACATATATAATATATCGAAACGTTTTATGTTTAATTTTAATACATAAAACGTTTCTTTATTTCTATTTAAAATTCTACTACATAATAAATAGATTATTTTTTTCGCTACATTTTTCCATATAATTTTTTTAATCTAAGCAATCTACAGTATTTTATACGAATATTAAAAATACTTATAAAAATAAAAACTATATAACACCTATATTGGCATAGTAATTGCTTTTAAATACTTATATAAAAATTAAAAGGAGTGATACTAGATGCATATCTTAAAATCGGTGAAAAAGATACCAGGAGGACTTATGGTCTGTCCCCTGCTATTGGGAGCACTATTTAATACAGTATGTCCACATGCTCTTGAAATTGGAGGATTTACAACTTCCTTATTTAAAACTGGTGCAATGAGTATACTTGCTCTATTTTGTCTATGTAATGGCGCTCAAATCAACATAAGACAAGCAGGCAAACCTTTGACTAAGGGCATAGTACTCACGGCAACAAAATTTGTAATTGGTGCAGTACTAGGTATTATTGTTAGTAAATTCATTGGGCCTAAAGGCATAATTGGTATTACACCTCTTGCTATAGTTGCTACTATGACTAATTCAAATGGAGGTCTCTTTGCTGCTCTTGCTGGTGAATATGGAGATTCTACAGATGTTGGTGCGATATCTATCTTATCTCTAAATGATGGTCCATTTTTTACGATGCTTGCCTTTGGAGTAACTGGACTTGCAAATGTGCCTATAGTAGCTTTATTTGCAGCACTCATACCAATATTACTTGGATTTATACTTGGTAATCTCGATGAAGATATACGAGAATTTCTTGCACCTGGTACAACATTGTTAATACCTTTCTTTGCTTTTCCTTTAGGAGCTGCATTAAACTTTAACCAAATTATAACTGCTGGATTCCCTGGAGTTATACTAGGTCTTGCTGTAACTCTAATAACAGGTATGGGTGGATATTTTGTAATGAAACTTATACGTGCAGAACATCCAGCAGTAGGTGCAGCTACTGGTACGACAGCAGGTAATGCGGCTGGTACTCCTGAAGCTTTAGCCGCTATTGACCCTACACTTGCTACAATTGCGGCTGTTTCAACAGTACAAGTTGCTGCAGCTATCATTGTTACAGCAATATGCTGTCCAATGCTCGTCTCCTATTTGGATAAAAGAGAAAAAAGAAAAAAAGCTATTTTTAAAACAAATAAAAACATAGAAGTAAACTAATATTTTTAGGAGGTAAAAATATGAATGCAATTATTCATGCAAATGAAAAAGACAATCTAGTTACATGTGTTAGACCTTTAGTTAAAGGTGAAAAAGTTTCAATTGATGGAAAATCTTATATAGTAAATGATAATATTCCTGTTTTTCATAAAATGGCTACAGAAGATGTGAAAAAAGGTGATGTTGTTTATAAATATGGAGAGATTATAGGAATTGCAACAGTTGACATAAAAACTGGTGACTATGTTCATGTACATAATATTGAAAGTACGCGTGGTCGCGGAGATAAAAAATAGGAGGTAATAAAAATGAAATTAATGGGTTATTTAAGAGAAAATGGACAATATGGTATTCGTAATCATATTTTAGTTATTCCAACATCTGTCTGTTCAAGTGAGACAGCTACAAGAGTTGCAGCACTTGTTCCTGGAGCAATAGCTATCCCACACCAACATGGATGTTGTCAAATTGGCTCTGATATAGAGCTTACAGAAAAAACATTGATAGGATTTGGTAAAAACCCTAATGTAGCTGCTGTTTTAGTAGTTGGACTTGGATGTGATGGTATTCAAGCAAAAGATTTAGCATCTGAAATATCTACAACAGGAAAAAAAGTCGACTATGTTGTTATACAAGAATGTGGTGGAACACTAAAAGCAATAGCTAAAGGTGCTGAAATAGCAAGTCAGATGGCTCGTGAAATATCAAAAGAAGTAAGAGTTGAATTTGATATGAGCGAAATTACATTGGCACTTGAATGTGGTGGCTCTGACCCAACAAGTGGAATTGCATCAAACCCTTCAATAGGAATTGCATCAAATCTTCTTATAGATGAGGGTGGCAGTAGTATATTAAGTGAGACTACAGAAGTAATTGGTGCAGAACATTTATTGGCTACTCGCTTTGAAGATGAAAACATGAAAGAAAAATTTCTTAAATTTGTAAATGATGTAGAAAAAAGAGCAATTACTATGGGAGAAGATTTACGTAGTGGTCAACCTACTCCAGGTAATAAAGCTGGTGGATTATCAACAATTGAAGAAAAATCACTTGGCTGTATGTATAAAGCAGGGAACAAACCATTCAAGGGTGCTCTTGAATATGCTGAGATTTTACCTTCAGATAAAAAAGGTTTATATTTTATGGATACTCCAGGTCAAGATATAGATTCTATCACTGGTATGGTGGCAGGTGGTGCACAGATTGTAATCTTCTCAACTGGTAGAGGTACTCCAACAGGAAGCCCAATTTCGCCAGTTATTAAAATTACTGGAAACAGTGATACATACAATAAAATGATAGATAATATCGATATAAATGCAGGTAGAATTATAACAGAGGGCGCTAAAATTAAAGATATAGGTAAGGAAATATTCGATGAAATAGTGGAAGTATGTAATGGTAAACACACTAAAGCTGAAAGCCTTGGCCATAGAGAATTTGGTATTTACAGAATTGCATCTACTTTCTAGTTTGTAATAAATATAAGGTATTGTTTTATGAATTCAATATTTATACATATACTATAAATTAAAAATCTTTTATAAATGTTTTTTCAACCTCAAAAAGGACTGTATCAAAATAGTTAAAATAATTTTGAAAACAGTTCTTTTTTTATTTATAAAATATTCTAATTCATAACAATATTATTTAATTAAATTCTAGTATAAATTATAAGAATAGCTTCTCTACTTTTTAAAATAATTTACATAAGAATAGACGTAAAGATAAAATTTAGTACCTTCACAGATAGAAATATTTGGTATAATATGTCTGAGAGGAGTCTTCTTTGTAAGCCAATAAAGGATGGAGGATGGAACATAAAAAATGTATACTAAAAGCGTACAAAATAAAAAAATAATAATTACCTTATTACTAACACTCCTTATAATTGTGTCCTTAGTTTGTGTTTCTTTTGTTATGACACTGCGTAAAGTAACTCATCGTGAAACAGAGCGGTATCTTACAGAAATCTCAGAGAGTGTCTCCACTACAATTAATGAAAAATGTAAAAGTATATTTAAAATATTATACTCTATAGGAGATACTTACTTTCAGTTTAGTGATAACAATAAAAATGTCACTGAATATTTATCTAAAAAATCAAAATTACTGAAGTTTGATTGGTTAGGTGTTGCTGATTCTAGTGGGAATTTTATAGGCACTGATGAAAGTACAGGTAATGTTAGAGGGCAGTATTTTTATAGAAAAGCTCTTCAAGGTGAAGAGACAATTACTCCAATCAAATCTCAATCTGGTATATATGGAATTTTATATTCTGTACCACTTTATAAAGATGATAAAATAACTGGAGCTATTACTGCTTGGAATACTCTTGATACTATGAGAACGTTACTAAGCGTGGAGAGTTTTGGGGGTGAAGGATTTTCTCAAATCATTGACAAAAATGGAAATTTCATTGTAAGTTCAGACAACAAAAACGCACCAAAAAATGTTGTAAACTTTTTTGACACAATTAAAAAACATGGAAGCTATACTGGTAAAGATACTCTTAGAGAAATGAAGACAAATTTAAAAGAGAACAAAAAAGGTTCTATGTACTTTACATTGGATGATGGTATTTATAAAGCTATGCACTATGTTCCTCTGGAAGAGGAAAACCTATATCTACTTTCAATTGTTCCAGTAAAGGTAGCAAATGCACAGTTTGATTTACTTCTAAAAAAAGCAGTCTTTATCAACATTTTAATTATTATATTATTTTTATTACTTATCATGTTGATTATATTTATAAATCGCAAAAATAGAGAGCAACTTATAAAAATCGCCTATGTAGACCCTGTAACTAAAGGCTATAGTAAGGCACGTTTTGATATGGAAGCTAAAGCAATCATAGAATCAACTTCAGCAGGAACCTATTCATTAGTATCTATAAATATTAATAAATTCAAACTTATTAATGATTCTTTTGGTAGTAATGCTGGAGATAAAACATTAAAATATATACATGATGTAATTGCTAATTATTTGGAACGAGAAGAATTACTTTGTAGAGTTTCTAATGACCAGTTTAATATTCTTATTAAAACTATTTCACAAAAAGAAATTCTTAAGTACATAGAAAATATTACAAATGATATTAACAGTTTTAACAAAGATAAAGAATGTAAATATTTTATAGCTCTTTCTATAGGTGTCTATAAAATTGATGACCCAAATATACCACTAGTATCAATTCAAGACCGTGCAAATGTAGCACGAAAAAACATTAAAGGAAATACTGTAACTCATCCACTTTACACATGTGTATTTTATAGTGATTTAGAACGTTTGAGAATGCTTAAAGAAAAAGAAATGGAAAATAGAATGGAAGAAGCATTAGATAATAATGAATTTGTAGTCTATCTCCAACCTAAAGTAAACCTTAAAAACAATAATATTGTAGGTGCAGAAGCATTAGTGCGATGGCAAGACCCAGATAGAGGTCTTATTCCACCAAATGATTTTATTCCTTTTTTTGAAAAAAATGGCTTCATCATCAAACTTGACCATTATGTGTTTGAAAAATCGTGTGCCATGATACGAAAATGGATAGATAATGGGGAAACTCCAATACCTATTTCAGTTAATTTTTCACGTGCTCATTTAAATAATAAAGATTTTTTAGAAAAATACAAAACAATTCGTGATAAATACGATGTCCCTGCTAAACTTTTGGAAATCGAATTAACTGAGACACTCATCTTTGATAACTTACAAATGTTACTCAATGTAATAGACCAAATCCATGAGGAAGGTTTTCAATGTTCACTAGATGATTTTGGAAGTGGATATTCTTCACTTAACATGCTAAAAGAAATAAAAGTTGATACTCTAAAACTTGACCGAGCATTTTTTAGTTCTCCCAACGCAGATAATGTATCTGAAAATTATGTAATAGAATCTGTAGTTGAGCTAGCAAAAAAATTAAATATGAATAGTGTATCAGAGGGTGTTGAAACAATCTTACAGATGGAATATCTAAAGAAAATTAATTGTGATATGATACAAGGATATGTTTTTTCTAAACCTATTCCTCAAGAAATATTTGAAAAAATGACTTTTGGAAAAACACTAGATGAAGTCAATACAAACGATGCTGTAAAATAATATCCTGTCTCTATAAAATGATTTTAATCATTTTGAGACAGGACTTTTTATTTTTCAACATCTTATGCTTGATTCATCTTAAATTCTCGTCTTAAGAACAATAATACAATTATCATAGCAATAAAATCTGCAATTGGCTGTGCTAACCAAACTCCATCTAAATTAAATCGAATTGGAAGTACAATAATTAATGGTATAAATAAGATAAACTGTCTCAAAAGAGTCAAAAACATAGAATGTTTAACTTTACTCACACATTGAAAATACACAGGCCCAACAATAGAAATCCCCATTATAGGTAAGGTGATTAAATTTATATTTATACCTCTTACAGCTATTTCCATTAGATTTGAATCTTTATTGAATATGCCAACAAATACTTCAGGGTATACCTGCACTACTAAAAATCCAAAAGATAATATAACTATAGATACTATGATAGACAATATTAAGGTTTTCTTTGCACGTTCAAATTGCTTTGCTCCATAATTATATGATATTATAGTTTGCATACCTTGATTTAGACCAAATACTGGCATCATAAACATCAATAAAATAGATGTAAGAGCTGTCATAGCTCCAATAGCTAAATCTCCACCATAAGCCTTTAGAGAGTTATTAGTAAATACATGAGTTATACTTATAGCTACTTCCATTGCAAATGGTGTCATACCTATTGCAAATATTTTTTTTATTATATTTGTATCTAATTTTAAATTGTATTTTTTTAATTTTAAATTAGATTTTCCTCTTATAAAATAATGTGCTACCCAAGTAAACACCACTACTTGACAGAGTACAGTTGCTATAGCTGCTCCTTTTATACCTAAGTTAAACACAAATATGAATATTGGGTCTAATATCAAATTTAGTATACAACCTACTATCATTGTTCTAGCTGCTAACTTAGGATTTCCCTCTGCTCTAATTGCATTATTTAAAGAAAATGCAATTAGATTAAATGGAGTTCCAACCAATATAACACTCATATAGTCTTTTGCATAAGATATTGAATCTTTGCTTGCTCCCAAAAGAAAAAGTATGTCTTCTAAAAAAACTAATCCTAATACAGTTATAATTATAGAAATAATTATAGATAGTGTAAGGGCATTACCCAATATTTTTTCCGCTTCTTTTTTATTTCTTTCTCCTAGCTTTATAGACAAGCTTGTACTAGCACCTACTGATACTAACATTCCAAAAGCTATTATCAGTGTAAACACTGGCATAGTTACACCAAGTCCTGCAATAGCTATAGACCCAACTCCTTCCATAGAACCAATAAAGGCTCTATCTACTACATTGTAAAGCGATGTTACCATCATAGCTATTATTGCAGGTATTGAGTATCTAAATAATAAAATCCATATTTTTTCATGTCTTAATGCTTCTTGATTTTCCATGTTGTCACCATTTATACCATGTCATAAGTTATACAAATTGGTTTATTTGTCCTTGGGTCTGTAGCTATTTCTGCATCGATATTAAACAACTCCTTCAGATTGTCTTTTGTCATAACATCGTATGCATTACCTTGACAAACTATCTTACCTTTCTTAATACCTATCATGTGGTCAGCAAATCTTGCTGCGTTATTAAGTTCATGTATTACCATGACAATAGTTCTTCCTTGTTTTTTGTTTAATTCCTCTAATAATTTTAGTATTTCTAATTGATGAGCTAAATCTAAATATGTTGTAGGCTCATCTAACAAAAGTATATCAGTCTCTTGTGCCAAAGCCATAGCTATCCATGCTCTTTGTCTTTGTCCGCCTGACAAATCTTCCATATTTCTATCCTTAAATTCTGAAATTCCAGTAACTTCTAAGCTCCAATTTACAATATCTCTGTCTTCTCTACTAGAATTTCCAAATCCACTTTTATGAGGGAATCTTCCATATGAAATTAGCTCTGAAACAGTAAGCCCGCTAGGAGCTTGAGGGCTTTGTGGAAGTACAGCCATACTCTTTGCTATCTCCTTAGATTTTTTCTTATATATATCTTCTCCATTTATATATATACTTCCATTTTTAGGGCTAATAATTCTCCCTATTGTTTTAAGTATTGTAGACTTTCCACAACCATTAGCCCCTATTATAGTAGTTATTTTTCCTTTTGGTATATTTAAATTTAAATCTTTTATAATATCGGTATTTCCATATGATACATTTAGATTTTTAGTATTTATACAATTCATAATAACACCCTTTCCTAATCATTTGACAACATTAAATAAATAAAGTATGGTACTCCTATTATGGATACAACTATACCTACTGGTATTTCTATAGGAGCAAGAAGATTTCTAGATATAGTGTCTGCCACTAAAAGTAATAATGTACCTATCAGCGCTGATACTGGTATTAGTCTTTTATGTCTCGGACCTATTATCTTTCTTCCTATGTGTGGTGCTATTAAACCTAAAAACGAAATACTACCTGCTACTGATGTTGATACACCAGATAAAATTACTGCATATATTATGAGTCTTCTTCTTTGCTTCTCCACATCTACACCAAGACTTGTAGACACTTCATCACCTAAGTTCAAGACATCAATATACTTAGCCTTATACATAGTTATTCCCATAAAAATCACTATAAATGGAAGTACAGCTATTACATATTTCCAACTAGTTCCCCAAATGCTACCTGATGTCCATACCATAACTCTATTAAATTCTTGTGTTGTAAATTTCAATTGAAATATCGTCAAAATTGAAGTAAAAGCTATATTTACACCTATACCAATCAGTAGTAACCTTGATGAATTTATTCCACCTTTCCATGCAAGAGAATATATCAAAAATGCTCCAAACAAAGCTCCTACAAGTGCAACAACTGGCATTGTAAATACAGTGAGATTACTCATACCTTCATAAACATTACCATTCATAAGATATATATAAACTACTACAAATAATGCTGCTCCTGAATTTATACCCAAAATTCCAGAGTCAGCCAAATCATTCTTTGTAACTCCTTGAAGTATTACACCTGCTGTTGATAATGCTGAACCAACCAATAAAGCTATTATTATCCTTGGCAATCTCAGTTTAAATATTGCAATTTCATGATTACGTTGACCTTGTCCTATAAAAGTCTTTATGACATCCATTGGTTCTATAGAAAATGAACCTAAATTTAAACTAACTAGAAAAGCAACAAAAATAAGTACCATTAAAATTGAAATAACAAGTAAAGTTTTAGAATTTGTTTTTATAATATTTTTCATAGCACCTATTTATTCCCCTTTCTAACAAGATATATAAATATTGGAACTCCTATAAGAGCTGTTATAGAGCCCACTGGAGTCTCATATGGAGGATTTATCATTCTACTTAATATATCCGTATATACAAGTAGCACAGCTCCTAGAACCAAAGAACTTGGTATTATATACTTATAATCTGAGCCTACTATTCCTTTAGCTATCTGAGGAACTATAAGACCTATAAAAATAATATTACCTGATACTGAAACAGATGCTCCAGTCATTAATATTACTAATACTATACATATAAATCTAACAATGTCAGTTTTTTGCCCTAACCCTATTGCCACTTCTTCTCCAAGACTTAAGATAGTTATTCTTGGTGCCATAATCATAGATAGGATAAATCCAATACCTCCAACTATAAATAATAGCTTTATACCTTCCCACGTTACGCCTACAAGTCCTCCTGATATCCAAAAACTTAATTGCTGAGATAGATTAAAGTACATAGATATTGCAGAGGCCAAAGAAATTAACAATGTACCAAGAGCTACCCCTGCAAGAGCTAATTTTACATTATTAACTCTTCCTCTTGATTTTGAACTTACAAAATATATAAATAAACCACTTATACTTGCTCCAATAAATGCAAATATCATTACACTAAAGTTCCCATGTATAAGTTTAGGAAATTTTTGTTGAAGTACTAATGATATTGCAATAGCAAATGTAGCTCCCTGTGTAATTCCTATAACAGAAGGTTCAGCTATAGGATTTCTTGTTATTCCTTGCATTATAGCACCTGAAACTGCTAAAAATCCTCCAACAAGTGCTGCTGCTATTGCCCTTGGAAGTCTAACATCCTTCACTATTCTCATATTTATTCCATCTTCCATATTTATTAAACTACTTATAACAGTCGATAGATTCATATCTTTAGCCCCAATAGTTATGGATAATACAATTCCAAATACAAGTGCAACTATACTTATTAATATCAACGAATAAGTCAGATTTTTTTTACTAAGTGTAGTCAATTATCCTACCTCCTTTTCCCTTTTAATTCCAGTGCAGTAATATATTTATTAAGTATTTTATGATTTTAAACTTATTAAAAATAGGTGTGAAAAATGAACATCATTATCTCACACCTAATAAGTTAAGAATTACTTTGTTAATTCATTTTTAACTGATTCTAATAACAACTCTTTTCCAATTGGATTATATGATTGGCTGAAAAATGGAGCTGCATCAAGTATTGTTACATTTCCATCTTTTACTGCTCTCATTTGAGCCCATATAGCACTATTTTCTAAATCTTTTTTATCTGATTCTGTAGCTATCACAATTATATGGTCTGCATCTATATCTGTAAGACCCTCCATACTTACCATTGGCAATGTTATTCCATCTTGCTTTGGCATATTTTTAGGTCTAGCTAATTTCATATCATCATTAATTAAAGTTCCAATTCCTCCATCACTAAACACCATAAATTGTCCCGAACTTGCTAATACTGGTAAATAAGTTTTTTCTCCATTTTTTTCTACAACTTCTTTACCTAGTTTTGTAGCTTTTTCATCATACTTTTGTAACCAATCCTTAGCTTTCTCTTCTTTATCAAATATTTTTGAAACATCAGTTAACTTACTTCTCCAGTCATTTGCATAATCTTTCATCATGACTACAGGAGCTATTTCTTTTAATTGGTCATAGATTTTTTCTTGTCTTTGACTCATTATTATTAAATCTGGATTTGCTTCTAATATAGCTTCCATATCCATAGTATCCATCATAGAGTGACCTACTATCTTTACATCTTTAAGTTCTTCTCTTATGTAACTTGGCAATTTATCAGTTTCATATGAGTCTACATTTGCCGTTGCAATAGGTTTATGACCAGCTATTAACAATTCCTCACTACTTCCTGATATATCAACTATTTTTTTAGGATTTGATGGTATCTTCACCTCTCCCTTAACAGATTGTACAACTCTTGTATCTGATTTTTCTTTATTATCTGTGTTACTATCTGAACATGCCGTAACAAGTACTAACGTAGTTATAATAGATATAAATATTGCTAATGATTTTATTTTTTTCATGATTATTTCTCCTACTTGTTTATTATACTTACATGATATTGATTATCATAAGCACATATTTATTATAGCATTTTTCTAGTTTTAGTCAATATTATTTTGCAAAAGGATAAAAATTCCTAATTAATCTTAATTAAATATACTATAGATAAGGTTTTCTTTCATTGAACAATAAATTTTATATCTGTTCTTTATGTAAATATAATAAATAGAATGACTTTTCAGTTAAACAATGATAAAATGCAAGATACAGAATAGTAATTTAGTAAGGAGGATTTAAAGCGTGGTACATTTAGTATATTGTGATAATGCAGGTAAAAAAGGAGAAAAGGTATTAGATAAAATTTTAGCTGGAACGAAGACAATGGTAATTAGAGGTGCTGCTGGTAGAAAAATACCACATAGCAGAGTATTTCAAGGAGAGTTACTTTATTTTATGGAAAAAGGAACTTCAAGAATTTCTGCAAAAGCTACTGTTAAAAAAGTAGACAACTATATTAAATTAACAGAAGACGAAATTTGTAAAGTTCTAGATGAAAATCAACCAAAACTAAATTTATCTGATAAGCAAAAAGTTCGTTGGCATAAAAAATGCTTATGCTTAGTTGAATTTGAAAATGTTCAAGAAATAACACCTCTTGATTTCGACCATCAAGGAAATATGGATGATTGGCTTATTATTGAAAAAATTGAAGATGTAGTTGTAGGTACTAGTATACCTTACAATTACGAGAAATCTAAATTTTAGAACATTAATAAAAGAATAATAAATTGCTAAGTTATAACTTTTTAACATATTTTAATAAAAAAGAGTGTTTTTAATAATTATAGAAATTATTAAAAACACTCTTTCATAATAGTTAAATTAGACTACTTGCTTTCCAATCTTTCATACAAATCTACAAATTCTTCTGCTAGTTGTTGAAAGTTCATAGATGTCATTAAATGGTCTTGTGCATGAACTAATATAACACTCATTTCAGTTTTATTACCACTAGCTTCATTTTGTATTAACTCTGTTTGGAACTTATGTGCTTTATGAATTGACTCTTTTGACTTTTCAATACACTCTCTAGCTTCATCTATATTTCCGTTCTTTGCTTCTTTTATAGCTTCAAAAGCTAGACCTTTTGCATCGCCTGCAAATCCAATTATTCCAAAAGATATTTCTATCATCTTCTCATCCATCTGTATACCTCCTAAATATCTCTATAGCTTGATATGACTAATCCATTTTCTCTCAAAAACTCTTTGACTTTTTTAGATGTAAGTATTTTATGCTCTTTTGTTCTATCAATTGCATAAGATGTAGAATTTAAAATATAATCGTCTAAAAAAGCTGGGTGAGACATAATATCCACTACATCATACTTCATTATTTCTTCTATATTTTTTGTAAAATACTCTTCACTCACATTTTCTTTATAAAAGCTATCTATTAATGGAACTATTTTTGAATACTCTAAATCGTATTCAAACCCTCCTCTTATTGGAAGATTATACTTATTTACAATTTTCTCTATTACTGGTTTTAAATTTACTAAAGTATGAATATGATGATGACTATCTAAATGAGATATGTCTATTCCAAGTTCTTTTACTCTCTCTATTTGAGCACAAAGTTCTTCATAAATCTCATCATAATCCATTTTTTTAATAATTTCGTCTGTAATTCTTCTAATAAAAAAACCTTCTTTATCAACAATAGTTTTTAAGTTAGACAATAATGGTCTACCACAACTTAAAGTCATATGAACTCCACAATTTAAATCTCTATTTTCTTTAAGTAGCTTTACTCCATGTTCTACACCAGGCATATTTGCCATCATAGATGTGGACTTAACTATTCCATTATTATGAGCTGATATTATACCATAATTCACAGCTTCGCAATATCCAAAGTCATCTGCATTTATTATAATTTTAGTCATACCATAACCTACTTTCTATAAACTATCTATTAAATCTAGGAAGATAATCTTTATGAGCTTCTAACATTTCATCTAATATAGTTTTTGCCAAATCATCCGATGGAATCAATGGATTTATACAAAGTGCCAATAAAGCAGATTCATAATCTCCATATACAGCTGCTTTGGCTGCTAAAACTTCAAATGACTTAATTTGACTTACTAACCCATGTACAGAATCTGGTAAATAGCCTATACTTAATGGTCTTGGTCCATTTTTTGTTATTACACTACTTACTTCTACCGCCTGCTCATCTTTAAAGTCTCTTATAGCCCCATTATTTAATGTATTAACTACTTGGATGTCTTTTTTATCATTGTAGATAGAACTTATTAGATTACAAGCAGCATCACTATAATAAGCTCCTCCTCTTTTTTCAAGTTGAGGTGGTTTTATATCTAGCTTTTCATCTTTATATAGTTCAAATAATTGTTCTTCTAATTCTTTAACCACTTGACCTCTAGCTTTTCCCTCTTTAAATTCTATTAACTCATCTTCAAGCATTTCTTTAGTTTTATAATAATATCTATGATATGGGCAAGGTATAGCACCTAAAGATTTTATAAAATCAGCATTAAAATCAATTGCCTTTATATTTTGCATGCTTATATCTGCTTTAACAAATTTATCTATTGCTTCTTTTGTAACATCTTCTCCGTCTAAAGCTACATTAAGACCATAAACCATATGATTAAGACCTGCAAAATCCATACTTATTCTATCACTTTCTACATTGAATAGTTTAGCTACATCATTTTTTAAATGAATTGGTACATTGCATAGACCTATATATTTTTTAAAGTTAGTGTATTTGAATACAGCTTCTGTTATTATTCCTGTTGGATTTGTAAAGTTCACCATCCATGCATTTGGACATAATTCTTCCACATCTTTTATTATATCAAATATAACTGGTATTGTACGAAGAGCTTTAAACAACCCACCTGCGCCATTAGTTTCCTGTCCCATAACTCCATGAGATAAAGGAATAGTTTCATCTTTAATTCTTGCATCTAAAAGACCTACTCTGAGTTGTGTTGTTACAAAATCTGCGTCTTTTAAAGCTTCTCTTCTATCTAAAGTAAGATTTATTTTCATATCTACTCCAGCTTTTTTTACCATTCTTTTAGCTAGATTTCCTACTATCTCTAGTTTTTCTTTTCCATCTTCTATATCTACAAGCCATAACTCCTTTACAGGTAGCTCCTTATATCTATTTATAAAACCTTCTACAAGTTCAGGAGTATAACTTGAACCTCCTCCAATTGTAACTATTTTTAGCCCATTTTTCATCTCATTATACCATCCTTACTTATAATTTAGTATATATTACAAAACTTTATCTATTTATTTCCGAATAAAATTACCTAGTTGTCAATTTTTGTTAATTTTTTAGCTTCCATTTTTTCAGATGCTATAACAAACGGAATATATATTAATATTGACAATATTAAATTAAATAGTGCTAAAGCTCCTCCAGTCCAATCACCTGTAGCCATTGCCCCACCTAATATAGGAGGTGTTACCCAAGGTATTTTAGGTAAAATTACTGGTGCTACTAATCCAAAATCTATTGCTAAATATGATACAGCACTACATACTACTGGTGCAAGTACAAATGGAATCATAAAAATAGGATTTAAAACTATTGGAAGCCCAAATATTAATGGTTCTCCTATGTTAAATATTGCTGGAGGTCCCCCTAACAATATCATCTCTTTACGTCTTCTTCCTGCTATTAATAAAGCTACAATTAATCCTAATACCATTCCTGAACCACCTAAATACACAAATGCATCAAAGAATGAACCTGCAAGTACATGATAGCCTTCAGTTGCACCTGCTTGAGCTAAGGCAGCGTTTTCTCCACCTAATTTCATAAGTATTGTTTCTGTAAAAGGAAGTGCTATATTTGCGCCATGAAGACCAACAGTCCAAAGTATATGAATTATAAATGCAATAAGCATTGTAGAACCTAAACTATCAGCTACATTTGATAGTGGTGCTCCTAAGTAAGTATTCAAAATATCTGTTAAGAAATTTCCATCTGAAATCATTTTTATAAATATTCCTATTACAGTAAATATCATTATAGTCAACATTCCTGGTATTAACTTTGCAAATGATCTTGAAACTGCTGGTGGAACTCCATCTGGCATTTTTATAGTTAATTTCTTTACTTTAGATAATCTTACAAATATCTCAGCAGACAACAACCCTATTAATATAGAAGAAAATAGTGCTGCTGTTCCTAAGTAAGTCTGTTGTATCATTCCCCATCCTTCAACTGCGCTAGTACCACCTTCTGGAACTATCTTACCAATTTGTGGAGCCATTATAAAAAAGATAGATAGTGCTATAAGACCAGCTTGTAATCCATCACTTTCATAAGACTTTGCTAGGAAATAGGCAACACCTATTACTAAAAATACTGCCATCGTACCTATAGCTCCCCACCAAAGGTCTCCTCCAAACATAGTCCAATTTTCTCCAAATATACTTGCCATCAGATTTTTATATGCTTCTAATGGCAAGTTGTTTATCAATGTTCCCAATGCACCTACCATAGTTATAGGTATCATTGCTATAAATGCATCCCTTACTGCTACTAAGTGCCTTTGAGCTCCTACCTTTGCAGCTACAGGCACTATATATTTATCCATAAATGACATGAATTTTTCCATTTTACATCCTCCAGTACAACTTTATTTTGAATTATTTAATTCCACTGCTCTATCTAAGACAGCTTTCCCATTACATCTTCCATAATCCATCATATTTATAACTTCTACTGGAATATTATATGGTTTTGCCATTTCAGTTGCTTTTCCTAATACATATCTAACTTGAGGTCCTAAAAGTAAGACATCACAATTTTCTATTTCATTTTTTAAGTTCACTTCTGATATAGCCCATATTTTTGCTTCTATACCGTTTTCCTTCGCGGCATTCTCCATTTTTGTAACCAATAAACTAGTTGACATCCCTGCTGAACAAGCTAACATTATTTTTATCATTTTCTTACCTCCAAATTAGAATTTATTAAGTATCTTTTTAAGTCATAATATCTTTAAACTATACATTTAAAGTGTCCTTATTTATTAATTTTTATTTTAATGTATATATTTTATTTTTAAATGTATATACATTTATTTCTTGATATTATTATATATCAAATGTATATACATTTCAAGAAAACTTTTTCATTTTTTCTTAATTTTTATTCGACAACAGCACTTAAAGTTAAAGTATATCCATGATGATATGTGTGTGAGTATTCAAAAACCTCACTATTTTGTAACTTACAAACTTGATTTATATATAAAAGTGCTTCTGGTTCTTCAATTTCTAAATTAGTCATACATTCCTCATTTGATATTACAGCTTGTACTTCTCTCTCTGACATAGCTATTTTATATCCACATACTTCTTCCACAAAATTATAAAGTGAATTTTCACAATGAATTTTATTTAAATTTGGAAATAACTTAACTGGCATATATGTAATCATATATGAAACCCTCGTTTCATCTGCCAATCTTACTCTTTTTATCTCCCATACATTTTCTCCTAAGCTAATATTCAATTTACTTGATAATTCTTCGTCTGCTTGAACTATTTCAAGAGATACCAATATATTAGATACTTTATAGCCTTTACTTTCCATCTCCTTAGTAAATCCACTTACAGAAGATATATTATCATATATTTTATTTGCGAGTACTATACTTCCTACACCTCTTTGCCTAGTTATATAACCTTCCTTAACTAGATTATTTAATGCTGACCTTACAGTCATTCTAGTCACATTAAATTCTTCACTTAATTGCTTTTCAGATGGGATTAAATCCCCTTCTTTCAAACTATCTGAATTTATTAATTCTCTTACATGATTTTCTATAACTTTATAAATTGGTTCTTTCATTTAATTCACTCCTAATCAATTCGAACTTTTATATGATAAGTTAATTTTATATACAAATAAACAAAATGTCTATACATTTATTATAAATTAAATTTTATTTAGATACCTTATATAATTTCCCAAGTTTAAGCAGATATATAAATAAACTTATCATTAATATTCCCTTTAATATACTTGATATTGTTATACTCCACCAAACACCATTTAATCCTAATATTTCTGGTCTAGATATAAAGTAAGCTAATGGTACTCTTGCACCAGTCAATACAGTAACTATTATAGAAGGTATATAGGTTCTACCTAATCCTTTAAAAGCTCCTGTTGTTATTATTTCTAGACACATAAAAAATTGAGAGTATCCTAATATTTTAAGATACATAGCTCCTTTTTCTATTGCTTCACTTTCATCTATAAAAACAGAAAAAATACTTCCACCTGCAAATATCAATACTAAGGTTGTCATTATTCCAAGTATAGAAGATACAATTATAGCTATTTTACATCCTTTATTTATTCTAGAATACTTTTTGGCTCCATAATTTTGTCCAACAAAGCTTCCTAATGCAACAGCTAATCCTTCAGCAGTCATCCATGATATTGCTTCTATTTGTGACCCTACTTTTTGCACTGCAACTGCAACAGGCCCCCATGAAGCCACTATTACACCAAGTAACATTGAAAATATTGTAAACATTCCACTTTGTATAGCTACAGGAAAACCTAACTTATATAACACTTTATAGTATTTAAGTTCTATTTTTCTGAAGATTTTTATCTTAAAATACTCCTCTTTACTCTTAAGTATTATATATAGAAAACATGTAGTAACTACTATTTGTGCAAATACAGTAGCAATAGCAGCCCCTGCAACTCCAAGTTTTGGAGCAGGTCCCCATCCAAAAATTAGCACAGGGTCAAGTATAATATTAGTTATTAGCCCTATTGTATTGATGCAAAAAGGTGTTCTACTATTCCCAAGTCCATTGAAAATTGCAGTAAATACTGGATTGATAAAATAAAATACCATACCTAAAGCTACTATTATTAAATATTGTCTGGACATAGATATAACTTCTAAATCTCCCAATCTGAAAAAACCTATTAGTTGTTTATTGAGTACTATCAAAACCATAGTATATATTATTGCCAACATAAGGTTTATTTCTATTGCTGATTTTATATATGATTTAGTAGTGCTTATATTATTTTCTCCTATACTTTGTGCTACCTTTACTTCACCACCTACTTTTGAAATCATAATAAATGCCATTGCAAGCCATGGAAAAAATCCCGCTGTCCCAACTGCAGCTACTGCTTTACTTCCAGCTTTACCAACCCATATCATGTCTATCATGTTATATCCCATTTGTATAAATGAAGTCCCCATTATTGGGAGTGATAGTTTAAGTAACTTTTCAGTAATACTTCCTTCTGTTAAATCAAGTCTATTTTTCATTTTCCACCTCTTTTATATTATAATTATAAAATTAAAAAGCCCTTTAATTGTACACTTAAATCAACTACTATGTTTATTTAAGTAAATTTACCATCATAAATAAATTTATTATATTTAAACTCAATAAGTTGAAATAAAGTTACTAATTTAAAGTGATTTTTAGCTTCTACTTTTCTAATCTACCATATATTATTTCTCTATAACAGTACATTTAACACTTTGAATATCTATATTATTCTTCCCAGTCATTAATACAAATTCTACTCTGTACAATATACCCCATTTACAAGAATTTACTTATAATATAGCATTTTTAGATTATTTAATATATATTACCTGTCTATGTAGTTTCAAATTGTGTTAACTATAATAAAATATGGTAATGTTTATCATTGATTTTCAGCAATAGATATAATTATATAACTATCTCACGACTATGGTTCTTATTTTAATACCATTAAGTAAATATATCAAAATCGCCAACAAACTTGTTATATAAGCCAATATATTCCACTATATTTTCCAAAGATTGACAAGTTTTTTTGGGGTTGATATACTAATACTTAAAATATTTTAAATTCGTATGAGGTGAAGCAATGAACATAAATGAATATATCAAAGACTCTGTTTTAGTTTTTGATGGTGCAATGGGTACATACTATTCCAAACTAAAAAATAGTCCTTTCAATTGTGAAATAGCCAATATAAATGATGCATCTACAATATTGTCTATCCACGAGGAATATATAAAAGCTGGATGTATGGCTATTAAGACAAATACTTTTGCAGCAAATGAAACACTTCTAGAGTGTGATTTTAAAACTGTCAAAGATATTATAAAAAGTGGGTATGAAATTGCATTAGAGGCAACAAGAAATACAGATGTATTTATATTTGCTGATATTGGTCCAATACCTGCTCTAAATGATAGAAATTTGTTACCTGACTATAAGAAAATAGTAGATGTATTTTTAGAAATTGGAGCAACTAATTTTCTATTTGAAACATTTAGTAGTGATGAATATTTACCAGAAATCTCAAGTTATATAAAAGAAAAACAACCAAATGCATTTATCTTAACAGAATTTGCAGTTAATCCAGAGGGCTTTACTAGACTTGGAAAAAGTGGAACTAACATCTTTAAATCTATTTCCAAGGACAAAAATATTGATGCATTAGGATTTAATTGTATCTCTGGCCCACACCATTTATTACATTTTATAAAGACACTTGATATTAATGACAATATAGTTTCTATTATGCCTAATGCAGGCTATCCAACTATTATCAATAATCGTACATTTTTTGAAGATAACTCAGACTATTTTTCAGAACAGATGCTAGAAATATTAAATCAAGGAGTTCAGATACTAGGTGGATGCTGTGGTACAACACCTGAATTTATCAAAAAAACTGTTGAAATAATAAATTCTTTATACAAGGGCAATGTTACCATAAAAAATGATATTTCTCCAAAAGAAAAAATTAAATCTGTAGCAAAAAACGAGCTCTTAGAAAAGATTGATGGAGGTAAAAAAATTATAGCAGTTGAATTAGACCCTCCTATTGATACAGATATTGAATTTTTTATGAATAGTGCTGAAAAACTAAAAAACTACGGAGTTGATGCAATAACAATTGCTGACTGCCCTATAGCAAGAGCAAGAGTTGATAGTAGTTTATTAGCTTGTAAAATAAAGAGAGAGTTAGACATCACTCCTATTCCACATATGACATGTAGGGATAGAAATATTAATGCTACAAAAGCTCTTCTTTTAGGATTAAATATTGAAAACATAAACAATGTGTTAGTAGTAACTGGAGACCCTATACCTTCTGCTGAAAGAGATGAAATAAAGGCCATGTTCAGTTTTAACTCTTCTATACTAGCAAATTACATAAAAACTTTAAATAAAGATACATTTAATACTCCATTTAATATATTTGGAGCTTTAAATATAAATGCAACAAACTTTGATTCTCAACTTAAGCACGCTAAGATTAAAATAGAAAATGGGGTTACTATGTTTTTAACTCAACCAGTTTTAACAGAGCAAGCTTTATTAAACTTAAAAAAAGCTAAGGAAATACTTCCTGCAAAGATACTAGGTGGAATTATACCTGTAGTAAGTTACAAAAATGCTTGTTTTATGAATAATGAAATTTCAGGAATTACTGTTTCACAAGACATTATAGACATGTACAAAGATGCTTCAAAAGAACAATCTACTAAACTTGCTATCAATATATCAACTCAAATAGCAAAAGAAATTGAACCTTATGTAGATGGTTATTATATTATTACACCATTTAAAAGAATTGACATAGTATGTGATATATTAGCAGGTATTAATAAATAAAATAATTATAATATAAATACTATTAAGATATTATAATGTTTATTTATTAAAGTATAGTGTAATTTTAAAAAGCCTTGTATTTGAATCTTTTAAGCTAAATTATAGATTGTAATTTTTAGATGATTTTGATAATATAGATGTATATTATGGTAATATTTATAGATATACATTAATTATGGGGAGATTTTGTGAAATATTTTTTTACAAAAAATTTGGGATATGGAAATAAATAAAAAATTCAATAGAGTTGATATGCAAGTTTCAATACTTACTGCAATTATTGTAATAATTTCTTCTTCATGTGTTTATTTTTTTAATTATGCACTCACTTATAATGATATGATTTATACTTTAAGTGAGAGGTCAAGACATATATATAAATATGTAGAAAAAAATCTTGATAAAGATACCTTTATTGAAATTAATTCTGAAAAAGACCACTCAAAAGAGTCTTATAAAAGTGCTAAAGTGCTATTGGAATCTGTAAAGAATACTACTGGAGTTATGTACTTATACACTGCAAAAAAAACAAAAGATGGCTCATTAGTATATGTTGTTGATGGTTTAGATTCATCTAGAAGCGATTTTAGAAATGCTGGTGATTTGATAGAAAAAGAGATTTGGGGTGACCTTAACAAAGCACTAGATAATAATATATTGCTACCTAAAAAAATAAAAAAAACATCTTGGGGACATATATTTATATCGTACTTTCCCATCCATAATGATGTTGGTAAAGTCGTTGGAGTAATGGGAATTGAATTTGAAGCAAAACATCAATACAATACTTTTAGATTTATAAGTATAGTTACTCCTTTTATAGCTTTATTAACCTGTTTAATATCAGCATTAGTAGCAGTAATCCTGTTTAAACGTATATCTAATCCTACATATACTGATTTTGCTAATACTGATTATCTAACAGGATTAAAAAATAGAAACGCTTTTGAAATAGATATGAATAACTTAAACAATTCAAATCTTAAACAACCAATTTCTATAATGTCAATAGATTTAGATGGCCTTAAAAAAATCAATGATAAATTTGGCCATCAAACAGGAGATTTATACATTAAAAATGCAAGTAAAATTATACAAGATGTAATAAATAAAAAACATATAGTCTATCGTGTTGGTGGAGATGAGTATATAATTATTTTAAAAGATTCTTGTCATGAAGAAATAGATAGTATTGTCAATAAGATTAATTTAAAAATAATTGAAGAAAACGCTACTAATGAATTAAATTTATCCATGTCTATTGGATATGCAGTTTTCGATGAAAACTTAGACAACTCTTTATTTGATACATACCATCGTGCAGATTCTGAAATGTATTGTAACAAAAGAAAAATTAATAAAAACGATTAATATTTATTTTAAATTTATATAAAAAAGTCTATTCTATAAACAATAAATTATAAGAATAGACTTCTTTAATATGTGTATTTTTATACAATAACTTCTTTAGTTAAAATTTGCTCTTTTTTCCAAACGATTTTTTATAAATTCATGTATTACCTTAACTAGTACATTTGTAATTAATATCAATACAGCTAGTGCTGCTGCTTGTGCTGTACTTCCCTTATCATCTAACTGTACAATTGATATAGCTGCTACCTTTGAACTTGCTGTATATATAAATACTAGTGCTGATATTGTTACCATAGAATTTAAGAAAAAATACATAAAGTTTTCTAAAACTGCTGGTAAACAAAGTGGTATTGTTACATTCTTAAGAATTGATGCACTATTTATTCCCATTGATTTTGCCACCATGTCTAATTCTTTGTCCACTTTCTTAATAGCTGTAGTTGCAGTTATAAAAGCTACTGAGAAAAAATGTACCACATTGCATATAACCATAATAAATAATGTTCCGTACAATCCATTAAACAAGTTCTTAATGTATATTGTATCCATTAGATTAAACTCTAATTTATTAAAGAATAGTACATAAGCTATACCTAACACTAACCCTGGTAATGCCATAGGCAATGTACTTAAAAAATATCCAAATGATTTTAAATATGGAGCTTTTTCTGTTTTTTCGTTTAGATATGCAAATAAGAAAACAAAACTTGTCCCAAGAATAGCTGTCAGTAATGACATTTCTATTGAATTTATAAATGGCTTAATTCCATCAATACTACTTTTCATAGAAAAGTGTTCAAGTGTGAGTCTTAAATCATATGGCCAAACAGATATTAGTGAAGATAAGATTACAGTCAACATTACAGCTATTATTCCAAATGCAATAATTCCTACAATGACTCCAAATATACTGTCTCTTAACTTATTAAATTTAACCTTATATGGGATTGATTTTGAATTTATATATGAATTTTGATTTTTTTCGATTTTTTTAGTTACTATAAAAGATATTATTGCAGGTATCAAAAGTAATATTGATACAGTTGCTCCCATAGGCATATTTTGCTGCCCTATAATTTGCTTGTATACATCTATTGATAATACATTGAAATCTCCTCCAATAACTTTTGGAGCTCCAAAGTCTGTAAAGCACAATGTGAATGATACAAATGCTGAACTTATTAAAGAGTACTTAATGCTAGGTATCGTTATACTTAAAAACTCTCTTATCTTGCTTATTCCCATAGCATTGCTAGCTTCATATAATCTATAATCAGTTGAATTTAGTGATATATAAAGTATCTGAAATGATTGAGGAAATACATATATAATTTGTGCTAATACTATTCCAATTGAACCATATATCGGAATATTTATTCCAAGTAAATTAGTCACTACCCCTTGATTTCCAAATAAATATACCAACCCTATAGCATGCATCATTGTAGGGGCAAACATAGGAAACATCGCTATAGATTTAAGAAGTCCTTTAAACTTAATCTTTGTTCTTGTTAGTGCATATGCATACACTAGTGCGAGAGTTAAAGATATTACAGTTGATATAACAGATACAAATATTGTATTTTTCAGAGAATTTAACAGTGCTTCAGAAGCTAAATACTCTTTAAAATTTTGTAATCCAACAAAAACTCCATCTTTATCTAAAAATGCTTGTACAAACAGATAGATTATGGGCGCCAATAAAAATATTACCAAAGACATAACTAATACTGTAAGCATACATTTTTTTATATCTAAATTCATTTTAGATTTAATATTTAAACTTTTAGAACTTATAGCATTATTATTCATATATTTATGCTCCTTTAACTTTTGGATACTTTAAATAGTATTTTTCATCTATACTTACACTTACAAAGTCACCCTCTACTAAATTTAAATTAACCCATTCTTTTATAGAAACATCACTTATTATAAAATTTTCATTTAATTTATCTTTTATTTCTACTCTCAATAGATTCCCTCTAAATTCTATATTAGATATTGTTCCATGACAATTTTCTTTTGTTGACTTTTCTATTTGAACATATTCTGGTCTTACAGTTAATATAGAATCTCCTCTATCAAAACAGTTTGTATCTCCTATAAATTGAGCTGTAAATAGGTTTTGAGGATTTTGATATATTTCTTCTGGAGTCCCTATTTGCATTATGTCACCGCCATTTAAGATTGCAATTTTGTCTGCCATAGTTATAGCTTCTTCCTGGTCATGTGTTACCATTATTGTTGTTATATTTAATTCTTTCTGTAGTTTTTTAATATCCATTCTAAGTTTGTGTCTAACTTTTGCATCAAGTGCAGACATTGGCTCATCTAAAAGTAAAAACTTTGGCTCAAGTGCTAATGCTCTTGCTATTGCAATTCTCTGCTGTTGACCTCCTGACAATGCTTTAGGATACTTATGAGCTTCATTACTCAATCCAACTGTTTCAAGCACTTCTCTAACCTTCTTATCTATCTTTTCTTTTGGTACCTTTCTTTCTTTAAGCGGAAAAGCTATATTATTATATGCTGTCATATTTGGAAATAATGCATATGATTGAAATACTATCCCAAAACCTCTCTTTGATGGCTCTAACTCTGTTATATCTTTATCTTGAAGAATTATAGCTCCACTATTTACATCTTCAAGCCCTGCTATTATTCTAAGTAATGTAGTTTTTCCACATCCACTAGGTCCAAGTAAACATAGAAACTCACCTTCTTCAATATCTAAACTAATATTGTTTAACACTCTTTTTTGGTCATAACTCTTGAACACATTATTTATTTTTAAGTAACTCATATCTAATCTCCCCTTATACAATTATATTTGTTTTTTTAATTTTATATTTTAATTTTTCTTATAAATTTCTTTTCTCTATTTCTATTAAAAAATCCATTTAACTTTTACTTACTTTCAGATTTTGAACCATACTTTGATTCCCAAGTTTTTAACACTGCACTTCTATTTTTTGATGCAGAGTTTAAATCAACTTCTTTAATCAGCTGTTCTAATGGACGTTTAGAGTAACCTTTTGGTACAGGATTATCTGTCTTTATAGAAGTCACTGCTACTTCATGTGCATATCTGTCCATAGCTGAATCACTTATTGCCCAATCTAAAAACAATTTTGCTTCTTTTTTTATATTATCTTTCTTAACCAAAGCATTTGCTTCTAAATCCCAACCTGAACCTTCTTTTGGAAATACTACTTCTATAGGTTCTCCACTAGACAATTGCTGTGTAGCTCTATATCCAAGTGTAATGCCTATTGGGTATTCTCCTGAACCAGCTAGTTTTGCAGGTTTCGAACCTGAATGTGTATATGTAGCTATATTCTTATGTAGTTTATCCATGTAATTATAAGCTTCTTTTTCACCCATCATTTGAATAAGTCCTGATACTGTAAGATAACCTGTACCAGATGATGCTGGATTTGGCATTGTTATAAGACCTTTGTACTCTGGTTTTATTAAATCATTATATCCTTTTGGAACATCTAGGCCTAATTTTTCAAGTTCTTTGTAATTAACTACTATTGCTGTCTCTGGTACACTCATACCTACCCATAATACATCTTTTCCAGTATCCTTAAATCTCTTATCTACCTTGTCATAATTTTTAGGCTTATATGCTTCAAGTGCCCCATCTTCTTTTAGTTCTATCATATTCATTGCTGATAATCCCCATATAACATCTGCTTGTGGATTATCCTTTTCTGCTAATAATTTTGAAGCTATTACACCATGAGAATCCATAACTATTTCTACATCAATATTAGGATACTCTTCTCTAAATCCTTCCATATAGTAAGCTATTTGCTCTTCTTCTAATGCTGCATATATTGTAAGTTTATTATTTCCTTTTCCTTGAGTAGTTTGTGGTGTTGTTGATATGCAACTTGTCATAAATGCAATTACTACAATACACAGACAAGTAAATATAAATTCTTTCATATCTTCCCCCTTTTTGTGTTTTTGTCTTTTTTTAATTGTTTTTTATTGTTTTTGCTTATGTTTATATAATACACCTAATTTGTTAATACGAAGTTAAGTGTAAATTAACAGTTCGTTAATTTTTAGAAATTTTTGTTAAATTTATTATTTTTTTACAAAGTTCTAGGCATATAGACCATTATATCTTCATAAAAATTCTTATAAAAAACACCCTTTTACCCATATGAGTATGATTTTATTTGAGCTTTTTTATATACAAGGTAGAATATACATAACTTTTACATCTGGAGTATTGAAATGAATATTGAGAGATTAATAGGTAATTAATTGATACCGCCAATTCCGAATATGTGCTTACTTGCACTAAAAAGCCTAACTCCTATAAACTAGGATGTTAGGCTTATTTTTATAAGTATTTAATTATCCAACCAAATCATTTTTCTTTTTTTCTTCAAGTGCTTTTTTAAGCACCATATCCTTAACCTTCATAAGTCTAGTAGTACTTGCTCTCTCATTTTCTTCAAGCTTCATAGCAATATACTTAATAGTTTCAATGTAATTTGGTATCATTACATTTTCAAGAGCATTAACACGTCTACGTGTCTTTTCTATCTCTTGTGCAAGAAGCTGTGCACTTTTTTCACTTTCTGCAAGTCTTAAAAGTGGTTCCATTGCATCTGAAAATGCTTCCATAGCAGAATCTAATTCACCTGATGTAAAAGCAAGACCATAAGGATAAATATCACTTTGATTGTTTTCAGTTTTAAAGTCAAACACAGGAACATCAACACTCATTATGTTTCTTGTAGAAACACCTACAGAAACAGATTGTTTTGGCATCATAAGTGCTGAACCTAGATACTCCTGACTCATAACTGCCCTTGCAATTATAAAATTTTTATAAGCAGCATCGAGAGCATTTTCTGCTTCTTCACGTAATCGCTTATTTTCTCTTACAATTTCAAGAAATTGTTTCATAAGTTCATCAAGCTTATCTTTAAGAAGCTTATGACCTCTTGTCGCAGTTTTAAGGAGTTTCTTAAGTCTAGTCATTTCCATACGTGTTGGATTTATATTTAATCTAGCCACAGATATCACTCCTTAGGCATATATTTTTCAAAATATTCATCACGAATACGTTTAAGTTCACTTTTTGGTAACATACTAAGAAGCTTCCATCCAATTTCTAATGTTTGCTCAATAGTTCTGTCAGTTCTAAATCCTTGTGAAACGTATTCTTTCTCAAATTCATCTGCAAATTTTGCATACATTAAATCAATTTCAGAAAGTGCAGATTCACCCAATATTGCCATAAGTTCTTTTGCATCTTTACCTCTTGAATATGCTGCAAAAAGCTGGTTCATTGTATCTGCGTGGTCCTCACGAGTCTTACCTTTACCAATTCCCTTATCTTTAAGACGAGAAAGTGATGGTAAAACATCTATAGGAGGCTGTATATCTTTTTTATAAAGTTCACGGTTAAGTATAATTTGTCCTTCTGTAATGTATCCTGTAAGGTCAGGAATTGGATGTGTTTTATCATCCTCAGGCATTGTAAGTATTGGAATCATTGTTATAGACCCTTCATGTCCTTTCATTTTTCCTGCTCTTTCATACATTGTAGCAAGGTCAGTATAAAGATAACCTGGATATCCACGACGTCCTGGAACTTCTTTTTTGGCTGCGGAAACTTCACGTAATGCTTCTGCATAGTTTGTAATATCTGTTATTATAACAAGTACATGCATATCTTGCTCAAAAGCAAGGTATTCTGCTGCTGTAAGTGCCATTCTAGGTGTAGATACACGCTCTACTGCTGGGTCATTTGCAAGGTTTACAAATACCACAGAACGGTCAATTGCTCCTGTTGCTTTAAAATCACTTATGAAGAAATCTGCATCTTCAAAAGTTATACCAACAGCTGCAAATACAACGGCAAACTTAGAGTCAGTTCCACGAACTTTTGCCTGTCTTGCAATTTGAACTGCAAGATTAGCATGTGGCAAACCAGAACCTGAGAATATAGGAAGTTTTTGCCCTCTAACCAAGGTATTAAGCCCGTCTATAGCAGAAACACCAGTCTGTATAAACTCAGCTGGATAATCACGTGCTGCTGGATTTATAGGTGCACCATTTATATCAAGTCTTTTATCTGGTATAATTTCTGGTCCACCATCAATAGGTTTACCCATTCCACTAAAAACACGACCTAATATGTCTGGTGAAACTCCAAAATCAAGACTCTTTCCTAAAAAACGTACTTTACTTTCAGCAAGGTTTATACCTGTTGAACTTTCAAAAAGTTGAACAAGTGCAGTATCTTCATTTACTTCTAGAACTTTACAACGACGAATTTCTCCACTTGAAAGCTCAATTTCTCCAAGTTCATCAAATTTTACACCTTCTACGCCGTTTATTAACATAAGAGGACCAGCTACCTCTTGTATTGACTTATATTCCTTTATCATAGTTCTTCAGCCCCCCTCTTCTTAATAAGGTCAGCAAGCTCGTTGTCTATTTCATCTTCAATTGCATCGTAAGCAGCATCTAGTTTATCTTCTTCTACATACTTAGCACGACCAATCTTTTCAAGAACTGAAAGCTTGATAATATCATTTATAGTAACATTTTGCTTAATAGCATCTTGTGCTGACTTATAGAATTTTAGAATAAGCCCCATCATTCTATACTGTTTGTGAAGTGATGTATAAGTATCAACTTCATGGAAAGAGTTTTGATGAAGGAAGTCCTCTCTTATAGAACGAGTGACTTCTAGTATCAATCTATCTCCATCTGAAAGTGAGTCAACACCAACCAATTGAACTATCTCTTGAAGCTCAGATTCAACTTGCAAAAGTTTCATAGCTTGAGCTCTTTGAGCTGAGAAATTATCATTTACATTTTTATCTGCCCATACATCAACTTTCTCCTGATAAAGTGAATAACTTGTTAACCAGTTAATTGCTGGGAAGTGACGTTTATATGCTAATGAAGCATCAAGTCCCCAGAATACTTTTACTATACGAAGTGTTGCTTGGCTAACAGGTTCTGATGTATCACCACCAGGAGGAGAAACAGCACCAATTGCTGTAAGAGTTCCTTCTCTATCATCCATACCTAGACAGTTTACTTTTCCTGCTCTCTCATAGAATTGAGCAAGACGCGAACCTAAATACGCTGGGTAACCTTCTTCACCTGGCATCTCTTCCAAACGCCCACTCATCTCTCTAAGAGCCTCTGCCCATCTTGATGTAGAATCTGCCATAAGTGCAACACTGTATCCCATATCTCTAAAATATTCAGCTATTGTAATACCAGTGTATATAGAGGCCTCACGCGCAGCAACTGGCATATCTGATGTATTAGCTATAAGTACTGTTCTTTGCATAAGTGACTCACCTGTTCTCGGGTCTTTTAGTTCAGGGAATTCAAGAAGAACATCTGTCATTTCATTTCCACGTTCTCCACATCCTATATATACAACTATATCTGCATCTGCCCATTTAGCAAGCTGATGCTGTGTAACAGTTTTTCCACTTCCAAAAGGTCCTGGAATAGCTGCTACCCCACCTTTTGTAATTGGGAAAAATGTATCTATAACTCTTTGACCTGTAACAAGAAGTGAATCTGGTGTTTTCTTTTCCCTATATGGTCTTTCTTTTCTAACTGGCCATTTTTGCATCATAGTTACAGCTATATCATTACCTTTTTCGTCTGTGATAACACAAACTGTATCCTCAACAGTAAATTCTCCAGAATATATTTCTTTTATAGTACCTTTTACGCCATAAGGAACCATAATCTTACATTCCACTACAGCAGTTTCTTGAACTACCCCAATTATATCTCCTGCTACGACTTTATCACCAGCAGATTTTTTAGGTTTGAATTCCCATTTAATTGTTCTATCAAGTGAAGATACTTCAACACCTTTAGTTATATTAGTACCTGAAATTTCATACATTTTTTCAAGTGGACGTTGAATACCATCATAAATAGTTGAAATAAGACCTGGCCCAAGTTCAACACTCATAGGCATTCCAAGAGAAACCACTTCTTCTCCTGGTCCTAGACCAGAAGTTTCCTCATAAACCTGTATAGAAGCCTTATCTCCATGCATTTCAATAATCTCGCCTATAAGATGTTTATCAGAAACTCTTACGACATCAAACATATTCGCATCTCTCATGCCCTCCGCTACGACAAGCGGTCCTGACACCTTTACAATTGTGCCTGTTTTCATATTCTCTCACCTGCAATCATATACTTTATCAAAATTTAAATATTCCCTCCTATATTTTATCAATACATTTTTTAGCATTAACAAAATTTGAGATTGTCTCTTATTCAATTTGCATCTATTCTTTAAATAATATATCTGCACCTATAGCACGTTTACTAGATTCTCTTACTTCATTCATACCTAATCCCATACTTCCTCCAATACCTGGAATAACTATAATAGCAGGAAGTTGATAGTCTTTGTATTTTGCTATTGATTCTTTTGCAAGCAATGACGCCTGTTCTGTAATATAAATTATCGCATATTCATCTTCAACCAACTTATGTATACTTTTTTTAATTTCGTCACTATCATAGGCTGGGAAGATATCTATTCCAAGAGCTAAAAATCCCATGATGCTATCTTTATCTCCAACTACTCCTACCTTATACATAAGCATCCCTTAGCCTTTCTTTTATAGTATCTGCGTCTATATTATTAAGCTTACTAGTCAAAATAATTCTTATTGTTTTTATCTCTGATTCTTTAGCATATAAATATGCAATTAGCGGTTCTAGTGTAAGAGGTTTAAATTTTGCATCTCTAACATATTCCATAAGATAATCATCACAAAGTTTTTCAAAGACAGTAAATCCACTATCCATGCCATTTTTACAGACATCAGAGTAAGAAGTAGATTTAAAACATGATGCTGGAGTGTCTGAAGAAAAAGCTTCTAAGAATTTTTCTTTATCAAGTGAGCCACCTGAAATAAACACATTCATAAACATATCAAAATCTTTCTTCATGTTTTTAACTCTTATAAAACTCTTTAGATTTGTTAAATCACAAACTTTCATAACATAATCTATTACAAATTTATTTTGACTTTCTGTAGCTGTCTCTTTCATACTTGAAAAAGTTGCTTTATCTAAAACAATATCAACCATCTGACCATTTTGTGTTTTACTATAAATATCAAATGCATCTATTATTGCTCCTGCCATTATCTTAGGTAAATCACTAAAACTACGATTTGCTAAAGATTCTTTAAGCTTCGCAAGTGAAATTGTACCTCCATCAATTAAGTACTTTTCACCATCTACACCAGAAATTTCTTCTTTAATCAAAACTTTTAAGTTATGATAATCATTTTTATAAAGGAATACATCAACAAATTTTTCTTCAGGGGCTAGACCTTTAAGAATTTCATATGTTTTAGATAATTCTTGAGTCAAAACATTCTCAAAATTGTGAACATTATTATTTGACGAATCCGTATAACCCGCTTCTGCTATAATTCTTAAAGAGTCTTCAGGGCTTTTAGCTTCTGCCATTTGAATAAACATTTGTCTGTTAAGAAGCTGTTTTTCAAGCACTCTTATTCGTGCCACGGCATAGGGATAAGTTTTTTCTTCTGCCATCTTTTAACCCCCTCCTTAATTAAACAAAATTTCTGCTGCAATTTGCTCAATATCTTCATGCTCTACTGCAATTATAGCTTCAAACGAATAATTATACTCAATGTCACCTTTTTTAACTATGAAACCTCCAGTAATATCTCTAGTTTCATCAGATACTTTAATGCCTTTTTTAGATAATACATCTTTTAATGTTTTTCTATCTTTTTTAGATAATACTATCTCAGATCCATCTGTACAATTCGCTTTTTCAATCATATTTAATATAATTTGTTCATATTCACTATCTTTAAGATTTAGAAGTTTATTTTTAGCTTCTAAAATTACTGCTTCTAAAATCTGTTGTTTCTTTGATAATATTTGTTTCTTAGCCTCCATATAAGCTCCTGATATTTCCTTAGAAGCTGCTTTCTCTGCTTCTGCCTCTGCAAGCTTTGTATAGGAAGCCATTTCCTTTTCAGCTTTTTCATTAGCTGAACTTATCTTTAAATCTGCTTCACTTTTAGCTTTATCCAATATTTCTTGTGCCTCTTGTTTGGCATCAGCTATAATTCTGTCAATCATTTTTTGTTCATTACCCATAGGAGTGCTTCCTCCTTTTCATTTTTTTTACTTATGAATTATATTCTATAATTAACCAACTGCAATTCCATTGTAAGCTAAGAAAGAAACAAGTAGTCCTAAAAGAGCATATGTTTCAACTATCGCTGCAAATGTTATAGCTTTACCAAGTTCTTCAGGTCTTTTAGCAACTATTCCAACCCCTGCTGCTGCTGCCTTACCTTGTGCAATACCTGATACTAAGCCAACTAGACCAATTGGAAGTCCTGCCATAAGAAGTTGTAAACCTTGAGCTGATGTTGGTATCGCATCTCCACCAATAATTCCTGCTTTTGATAAAATAAGGAAAGCTATGATAAATCCATATAGACCTTGTGTACCAGGAAGAAGTTGCAAAACTAGAAGTTGACCGAATTTACTAGGGTCTTCTGTTACAACACCTGCTGCGGCTTGACCTGCTATTGAAGTACCTTTAGCAGAACCCATACCTGCAAATAACGCTGCTATAGCAGCTCCTGATATTGCCAAAAATTGACCATTTCCTAACGCGTTTAAAAATTCCATATTTACATCTCCTTTTTATTAATGCTTGTATATTTTGTTTTATACTTAAACGGAACAAAAGGAACTCCTCCGCCTTCATAAAACTTATTGAAAAATTCTACATACTGTAACCTACTTGTATGAACATATGCACCTAGTGCATTTATAAGAAGGTTTATTGTGTGTCCTACAACACCAATTACAACTGCAAATATTGGACCAGCTATAGCCCCTAAAAGATTGATAACCTGCCCTATAACTCCTGTTGTTAGACAAAGAGCCATAATTCTTGTATAAGATAATATATCAGCAAAATAACTTGTTATACCATAAAGACTTGAAAATCCTTTAAAAAGCTTAACAGGAACACCTTTAAAGCTTCTTCCTTGAGTAAGGATAAGACCTATAGCACCTATAATTGCTAAATATTTTCCTACTTCAGAAAATACGCCAATATCTCCTGCAACAAAAGGTATTATAAGTAGACATACCCCTGTTATACATAAATACCAAAACCCTATATCAAAAATTGCATCTATTACCTTTCCATCTCTTATTAATGTATATGCTTTAATTCCCAAACCTACATATATATGGATAATACCGAACAGTAATGACATCCCCATAAGTACCATAACATCCTCTAAAGGATTAATTAAAGCTTTTATAGGAACTAAATCCCCCAAAATACCCCCGAATATAAGACCCCATATAGTAGTTGAAACTCCACAAATACCAATAAGTTTAATTAAATTTCCTTCACCCTTTTTCATTTTTGATTTGTATACAATAAATCCACAAGCTAGGGCAATTATTATCCCATATGCAGCATCACTTAGCATCATTCCAAAGAATACAACATAGAAAAAAGTCATAATCGTATTTGGGTCAATATCTTTTGTGCTTGGACAACTGTACATGTTTGTTACACTTTCAAAAGGTGTTACAAGTTTATTGTTTTCAAGTAGAATCGGGAAACCTTCTTCTTTGTTTCCTTCCTCTGTTTGAACACAACAATCAAACTTTTCTGTGATTTCACTAATTAGGTCGCTTGCACTTTTACTTGGTAACCAACCATTAAGACAGAATGTTGTTTTTGTTTTTACAAGTCTCTCTATAATCTTTTTCTGGTCTCTTTCTATAGTGTAAAAGTCATATAGATTTTCAAGCATGTGTATATTATTTCCATGATTTTTGATTTCTTCTGTCTTATTTTTAGAAACGTTTTCCTGTCTAATTATCATTTCATTGTATTTCTTGATAGCTTGTGATGGTGTCCCTTCCTCACTTGGTAATGTAACTATTGCAAAATTAAATTCTTTAAGAACTTCTGTAGCATTATCAAAAGTTTCTTTTAAAGTAATTAAATAAACATAGTTCATTAACTTGTCAGAATCAATAATTCCAAGAACACTTTCTGGCACTTCATCCTCTAGTCTAACTCTTAAAGCATCAATATTTGCATTTGTGGGTATAGTTCCTAGAATAGTTTTTGTATACTTAGTTTCCATCTTTTCAAAAGGAACATCAAAGTTTACCCATGGCTCTAACATACTTTTATTATTATTTAATAAATTTATGTTACTCCTTATTGTACCTATCTCTTTATTTAGATTATTTAACTCCAAAACTTCAGCATAAATTTCATCTTCTTTTTCACTGTCAATTTTGTTAAATTCTCTTTTTGGTGCAAACATAGCTTTCTTTTGTTTCACTAGTGAAGAAACAATGTCAATCGCTTGATTCACATGTGCCATCTTCTGTTCTAGCATTATAACCTCTGACTCCTCACCATCTTTTGTAAGATGATTTTTTAACTCATCCATTTCAGTAAGAAAGGCACTATCATCAATCTGAACAAATCCACGGTTCATAAGTAGCTTTAAAATTTGGCTTTTTTGAGCTTCTAAGCCAACAATAGATATCTTGTTCATATTAACTATTGCCATATTATCTCACTACCTTTCCAATAACCGCTTCGATTGCCTTACTTCGTCTTTCTGTCGCAGTTTTTTCAATTTTCAGACATTCACTTTTAGCATCTGCCAAGATTTTATCAACCTCTGCTTTACTGTCGGTGACTGCCTTCTCAACAAGAGTTTCTTCCATAAGCTTTGCTTGCTTTTTTACATCAGTCAAGATGCTTTCACATTCGTTTACAGCATCAGCTCTGATAGACTCTGCATCAGTAACAGCTTTTACTTTAATACTGTCTGCTGTCTGCTCTGCCTCAACAATGCTTTTTATTATTTCAAAAGCCATCCAAATCACCTCTCTTACCTTTTTACTATGTATATAACTAATTAGAGTTTTTTATTCTAATTAGATTACTACCTCATTGTTAAAGTATAAACAGCATTTTTATATAATAATTAATTTTTTTCAACATTTATTTTTTAATAAAACATATTTTAGAGTAGTACTTGCTTAGACTTACATTCTTTTTTGACTTACTTTTAGACTATGACATGAGTATGATTTTTAAATATCATTATTTTCAATAATTATAATTTAAAGCAATATGGTTTGTCAATAGCGTTATTTTGTTTTGAAATTAACGGTTTATCGACATTTTCAATTTTTATTTCAATTTTTTTTTACATATAACTTTATTTATTCCATATAAATTATTTTTATCTTTTTTTTCAACACATAGAATGATAAAACTTATTGTTTTTTTTGAATTTTTAGAAATATCTTATATTTTTTCATCTAACTTTTATAAATCATCAGCTCATATCGATTTTTGTCAGCTTATTTTAGTTTAATTTTTTCTAAATTTATTAGATATAAGTTAATCCTTTTTTAAGATTGATAAAATTTACACTTATTTTTAAATACTTTAGTCCCTCAATCATTATCTTAACTTTAAATAAGTAATACCACTAATTAGTTTATATATTATATATTCGCCAACATGATGAAAAAATCCTCGAACCAATCACTCCAATCTTCAATAGGATATGCAGCTCCTCCATTTACGCTTTTTAAAAGATTGGATGTATATTCTTCTCCTATAGAAAAAAGTTCACCTATCGTTATATCATATCCTCTAGATGTAACTACTTTACAAAATGAATCCATAACATCACGTTGTTTTCTTGTTTCCATAATCTCTTTCTTAAACTCTGAATCGTTCTTTGCTTCATCTAAAATTTTAATTAATTTTTCATTCATTATATACATTCCTTTCTATATAAAAAAGAAGCCATCTAAAAAAAACTAAGATGACTTCACTTAATCGTTATAAACAATATTTTTACTAGTATAAAATAATTGGTGTACCTGGTTCTATATTTTCATAGATTTTCTTTGCCTTAGAAAAAGGTGTGTTTACACATCCATGTGAACCTGAAGATCTATATATACCTCCACCAAAAGAACCTCTCCAAGTAGCATCATGAATTCCTATATTTCCATTAAATGGAAGCCAATAACTTACAGGTGAACTATAGCCTTGACCAGTTAAAGAAACATTTCTAGCTTTATAGTTAAGAGGATATATCCCTGATGGGGTAGCAAATCCTCTACCTAAATCGCCTGTTACAACATCTGTTGATACAAGCATTTCTCCATTCTTAAAGAACCACATGTGTTGGTCAGAAAGACTAATCTCAACATATGTATTACCAATATCATCTTTATTACGAGATACAGCTTTTTGTATGTAGATAGGTTCTCTTGTAACATTTTTTCCAGCTTTTACAACATCAACTAAAGCTTCTGCTTCTTTCTTTTTATCTATCAACCATCCATAAATTCCACCTGAAATAGTAATCTCTTTGCCAGTTGCAGTTTTAAATGGTCTTGAATCTCCAAAAGTACTATATTTTTTGCTTAATCCTCTTGTATACTCTACCATCACATCATTATCGAAAGTTATGTCATAATTTTTTTCTGAGTCTACCTTTAACCACTTATTAATCTCAGAACCATCTAAAGTTTCCTTACGGTCACTAAAATCATATGTAACAACTACACTGACATATTTATCTAATGTCTTAATAGCCTCTTTTAACTTTTCTGAATCCTTTGTATTGTTTGGAACTTCATATAATTTACTCTCCTCTAAAGAAACAGAAGTAACACCAGAATTAATTGATTTTTTTACTAATTTATAAAAATCATCTTTTTTTACTTTGTTTCCAAGTACTTCTGGTACTATAACATAAGCATTTTTACTGCTATCATACTTAGGGTATGCACTCTTAGGCTCTACAACATTTTTACTATCAAAACAAGATAAAGCATTAAACCCTTTTTCTAGTAAATCTTTATCATATGAAAGAGTTACCATATTATTATACTCTTTAGATTTAAATATTCCACCAATCCATCCAAACGCACTTTGGCTATCTTTTATTTTTTGAACCTTATCATCTGGTGTAAACTTTAAATCTATATCTTTTGCTTTTATTTGTTCTTTTTTATTGTTTCTTTCCTCTAGACTTAAAGTATAAGAATTAGTACTTGATGTTAATAAATCATTTACTTGTTCAACTGTCTTTCCTGAAGCTTTCACACCATTAATAGTTGTACCAAAGTAAAAATGATTTCTAAAAAAGATTGCCATCCCTATATAAGCTACAATCAAAACACCTACTACTATAGCTATCTTAACTTTTAGATTTTTTTGCCCACTTTCTTGTTTTGCCTCTTTTCCTTCAATCATAACTAAATCCTTTCTTCATTATAATTACCTATGTACTTTACTAGTTTTAAAAAACCTTATTTCTTCTATATACCCAAACTATTATATTATTAATTTATATTTTTAAAGATAGAGTTATTTACATGATATCAATTTATATTTCAGATAAAATGATTATTGTCAATTCCCCCTTTCAAAATCCCTTAAATATAACCTCTGCTATAATAATATATTACCATACTTTTAAGCATCAGTGTGGCTATCTGTCTATTTTTGTTACATTAAACTACTATTTCCAAAAAAAGAAACTAATATCTTGTTAGTTTCCTTTTTTGATTCATTCTTATATATTAGTCTCCAACTTAACATAACGTTGTTATATACATTTTATATAATTATTATTTAATTATTTTAGTTTCTATATCCTTTCCATCTGCATACTCTTTAAGTAAATCCTTAGCGTATCCAAAGTACTCTTCAATATCTGATTCCGAACTAAATGAAAATATACAAATTAGTATTTCAATTGCATCTGTTGTTATCATAGCTCTCTCGGAATCACTAGTTGGGCTTCCAAATTTACCTAATGAATCAGATAATATAGGTAGATTTTCTATATTTATCAACTCTTTTCCAATACCTTTATACTGCTCGCCTTCATCACCTACAGTAAAACATATTGGTGGATGTAGTTTACTTACATTATATGTACCAACTGGATATAATGATTTTATAGATATTAGATTATTTATTTCAACTATATTATTTATTGTATATAGACCCTTACCTTGAACAATTCTTCTAACTAATGCTTCTGAAGACGTTCTATATCTACTTGGATTTTTACCAAGTTCTTTATATGCATCTCTTGCATCTTTAATCTTATCCAATTTCGTAATATCTTCAATTTCTAGCTTTTGATTCAAAATATCACAAAACTCATTTATCCCATTTATTAACTTTTCTGAGCTTTTATTTACTACTACTTTTGCTTGGATACATCCTAATTTTGCATCAGGCCATTTGTCCTTAAGTTTTTTATCAATGCTTATATCTATCATACTCAAACAACTCCTATCATTAAATTTTTATTTAAGTTTTTTATCATCTATACATTATAGTACTATTCTTTTGTTAATAACATATTTATATCCAAAATAATTTATTTTTAACAGATTTTTATAAAAGATAATTACTTTCCTCATATCTGAATCTTACAAAATAAAAACACTAATTATCTAGCAAGCATTTATTAAATCCAAGCATATATAATAGTGTTTTATATGAAAAAATAAATTTTATTTTTAAAGTAATTTCATAAAATTTTGAACTGGCATTGGTCTTGCAAAATAAAACCCCTGAACTAAATCACATCCAAATTGCTTCATTAACTCAGCCTGTTTCTTACTCTCAACGCCTTCTATAATTACAATTAAATCTAATGATTTTGCTAGAGATACTATAGACTTTGCTATATTACGACTTTTCTCATCATTTTCAATACCATTAAGAAAAGACTTATCTAATTTTAATACATCAATTGGCATGTCCCTTAGACAACTAATAGAAGAATAACCTGTTCCAAAATCATCCATAGAAATTGAAAATCCATGCTTCCTTAATTCATTTAAAACACTTTTTAGTATATTTAATTCATTAATAACTACAGTTTCTGTTATCTCTAATTCAATTAAATTTGAATGTATGTTATATGTTTGGATAGTACTATTGATAAATTTTACAATATCTGGTTGATATAACTCAACTCTAGATAGGTTTACTGAAACTGGTACTAATTTTTTCCCTTGTTTTTCCCATTTAGATAAATCGCTACAAACTCTTTCAAATACAAATCTACCTATTTTTAAAATCAATTGACTTTTTTCTGCTATTGGAATAAATATAGCTGGACTTATAAACCCATGTTCAGGATGATTCCATCTTATCAGTGCTTCACTTCCTATCATCTCACCATTTACAAGTGAAAACTTAGGTTGATAATAAACTTCAAATTGATTCTTTACTAATGCTGTCTTTATATCATCTAAAATTATAGATTCCTCACTAAGCTTATTTCTAACATCTTCATTATAAATAGCATAGTTTATATTTTTACCTTTGGCAATAGACCTTGCCATATTAGCTTTATTTACAGCCTTTTGAGCATCTACTTCTCCTTCTTCTACGAAGTAAATACCCACACAAAGAGAAATTTCAAATACTGTATTTAGATTATTTTCAATATTACTTCGTATACTATCAATTTTTTTTATAATTTTATTTCTTCCATTTTTGTATTCACAAAAAATAGCAAAATAGTCACTTGAAAGCCGTGCATATATTTCACCTTCTGTTAGTTCCTCTTTTAAAGCACTTGCTATAGTAATTAATAGATTATCACCAAATTCATATCCAAAAGTATCATTAATCATTTTAAAATTATCAATATCAAAATATACTATAATATAATTTAAAGATGGTTTATTTAAAAGATACTTACTACATTCTCTATAAAATTTATTTTGATTTCCTATATGTGTAACTCTATCTTCATATGCTAAACTTAATATTTCTTTTTCATTAGATTTTTTTATGTACATTATATAGAAAATAATTGCAATAAACACAAATATAATCAATAATACTGCATATACAGCTCTCTTAATAATTTGCTCAGAATTACGGAATATAACATTTTCTGGAATTGAAAAAATCAAGTTCCAATCCTTTATATAATTATCTTTTTTCTTTCCATTATCCATAGTAGCATATCCTAGGTATCGTCTTTCTCCTGACATATTTAAGATTGCAGCACCTGTTTTATTTTCTTCTAATTGTTTTTTTAATTGATTTACATCTTTAATATCATTATCCTGCTTTAACAATTCATAAATATTTCTTGATAATCTATCTTGTTGAGGATGAAGTATAACTGTCCCATTATTTTTTACAACATAAGATATACTATTATTTTCATAAAAAGATACATTTATAAGTTTCATTAGAGTATTGACATCATAAGTACAATACAAAACTCCAACTACTTTATCATTATTTAATATTGGTACTGAGATAGTAATCTTTTTTACAGACTTATTTACTTCATCAATATATGGGCTTGAAACATACTTTTTACCATTAATTGAATTTTTGAAGAATTCTCTATCCTTAACAGAAAACTTATTACCCTTAGTATTTTCTGCATTCCCATTTATATCAACAATTGCCATAGTATAAAATTTTTGGTTTTCCATTTCATCTAAAAGCTTTTTTATTTTTTCTTCATTAGACATGTTAGGATTTGAAGTATAATAACTTGAAAAAATATTTAAAATATCTAAATCTTTTTCAATTTGTCTTTGTGCTAACTGAGAACCTTGTATCGCAACTTCTTTTATATGTACTTCTGCCTCTGATATAAGAAGTTTTCTTGTATCTTCTATATATAGATATCCTAATATCAGAAATAATGATGCCATTAAAAGAATTATAATTAATGTAACACTTTTATTTCTTTTAGTCATCTTACCCCTCCCTTAATTAGTCAACACTTTATATCCCTATTTATATCTTTATTAATACAAATTTATTACTTATCTTACATACAAATATACCCAAATATTACATATAGATTCATTCTAATTATTATAATAACATTATTTAATTGAATTTTGAATTAAAGTTTCAAAACTATTTATGTTTTTTTAAATGAAAAATCCCATATACAATGATATTATATATCTAATGTATACAGGATTTTAGTTTATTTATTTTATAGTAAGTTTTATAGTAAATTTATTTTCCATAATATGAATTTAAATACATTTCTTTTATTTCATTCATAAGAGGATATCTTGGATTCGCACCTGTACATTGGTCATCAAAGGCTTGAATCACCATTTCATCTAGTGAATCTATAAATTTAGATTCCTCAACACCAAATTCTTTTATAGTTTTAGGAATACCAACTTTACTCTTTAAATCTTCAATAGCTATCAATAAACTTTGGAATTTTTCTTCATCAGAATTTCCTTTTAATCCCAAGAATGAAGCTATTTCAGCGTATCTCTTTAATGCCTCTGGATACTTATATTGAGAGAAAGCTCCCATTTTCTTTGGTGCATTAGAAGAATTAAATTTCATAACACCTGTTATTAAAAGAGCATTTGCAACACCATGTGGTACATGATGGAAAGCACCTAACTTGTGAGCCATAGAGTGACAAACACCTAAAAATGCATTTGCAAAAGCCATTCCTGCCATTGTAGAAGCATTTGCCATTTTTTCTCTTGCTTCTGAGTCTTTTGCTCCATTATCGTATGCACGTGGAAGATATTCAAATATGCTCTTAATAGCTTGTAAAGCTAGACCATTTGTATAGTCAGTTGCAAGCATAGATACATATGCTTCTAATGCATGAGTCAAAGCATCAATACCAGAAGCAGAAGTTAATCCTTTTGGCATATTCATCATCATATCCGCATCAACTATAGCCATATTTGGCATCAACTCATAATCAGCTAATGGATATTTAACACCTGTATCTTGGTCAGTTATAACTGCAAATGGAGTTACTTCTGAACCAGTCCCTGCTGATGTTGGTATAGCTACAAAACTAGCTTTTTCACCCATTTTAGGGAACGCATACACTCTTTTTCTTATATCCATAAATCTCATTGCTAGGTCTTGGAAATCTACTTCTGGATGCTCATATAATGTCCACATTATCTTACCTGCATCCATTGCACTTCCTCCACCTATAGATATTATTACATCTGGATTAAACTCTCTCATAGCTTTAGCACCTATCTTAGCACATTCTAAAGTTGGGTCTGGTTCAACTTCAAAGAAAGTAGTATGCTTGATGTTCATTTCATCTAATAAGTCAGTAACTGTCTTAGTATATCCATTATTGTAAAGGAATGTATCTGTTACAATAAAAGCTCTCTTTTTATTCATTACATCTTTAAGTTCTTTTAACGCCACTCCTAAACAACCTTTTTTAAAATAAACTTTTTCTGGTGCTCTAAACCAAAGCATATTTTCTCTCCTCTCAGCTACTGTCTTAATATTAAGTAAGTGCTTAACTCCTACATTTTCAGATACTGAATTTCCTCCCCAAGAACCACATCCTAAAGTAAGAGAAGGAGCTAGTTTAAAATTATATAAATCACCTATACCCCCTTGAGAAGAAGGAGTATTAATTAAAATTCTACAAGTTTTCATAGCTTTAGTAAATTTATCAAGCTTTTCTCTCTGATTTACATCATCAATATATAATGAAGATGTATGACCAAACCCTCCATCTTCTACCAATTTTTCTGCTTTACTAACTGCATCATCAAAGTTGTTTGCTTTATACATTGCAAGTACTGGTGAAAGTTTTTCATGAGCAAAAGCTTCTTCTATTTCAACTGATTCAACCTCACCTATTAAAACTTTAGCATCAACTGGAACTTCAAAACCTGCTAATGTTGCTATTGTGCAAGCTGTTTGACCAACGATTTTAGAGTTTAATCCCCCATTTACTAAAATTACATTTCTTAATTTTTCTGTTTCTTCTTTATTTAATAAGTAAGCACCACGCTCTTTAAATTCTTTTTTAACTTCATTATATATATTTTCCAATACTATAACTGATTGTTCAGAAGCACATATCATACCATTATCGAATGTCTTAGATACAAGAATTGAATTTACAGCAGTTTTTATATCTGCGCTGTCATCAATTATTGCTGGTGTATTACCTGCACCGACTCCAATAGCTGGTTTTCCAGATGAATATGCTGATTTAACCATTCCAGGACCTCCTGTAGCAAGAGTTAAGTCAACTTCCTTCATAACAGTCGTAGTTAATTCCAAAGATGGCTCATCAATCCATCCGATTATACCTTCAGGAGCTCCAGCCAGAACAGCAGCTTCAAGAACTACCTTTGCTGCCTCTATAGTAGAATTTTTTGCTCTTGGATGTGGAGAAAATATTATTCCATTTCTAGTTTTTAGAGCTAAAAGTGATTTAAATATAGCAGTAGAAGTTGGATTAGTTGTAGGTATAACTGCTGCAACAACTCCTATTGGCTCAGCTATTTTAGTCATACCAAAGGCTTCATCTCTCTCTATAACACCACAAGTTTTAGTTTCTTTATATGCATTGTATATATATTCTGATGCATAGTGATTCTTTATAACTTTATCCTCAGCAATTCCCATACCAGTTTCTTTTTGTGCCATTATAGCTAGAGGAACTCTTTGCTTATTAGCTGCTAAAGATGCTGCTAAAAAAATCTTATCTACTTGCTCTTGAGTGTATGTAGCAAAGATTCTTTGAGCTTCTCTAATTTTTGCTAATTTTTTAACTAAATTTTCAACATTATTTACAACGCATGCATTATCTGCCATAGCTTCTTCTCCCCTTTTATTTTCTATTATAGTCTGTTCTTTATTAGCCATTTCAATGCCCTCCTAGAATAGTATAATCTTCTTTTTCTGTTAATTTATTAACAGTATAGCATGTTGTCTTTGCATTTTCAAGTTATTTTTTTAACATTTTATTTTTTGTTTAGTATTATATTATTTATATTAATAATAATATACTTTACAAATATCTAGATTAATTATATATTACTTTATTTTTTATATAAATCGTGAATAAATTCATCTCAATACTTAAGGATAACGTTATTATTTTAACACTTATCTTTTCATTTTTTTAATGAAAAAATCAAAAGATTTTTTTCAAGTATAGTATTGTATAAAAGTTATAAAAAAAAATACATTAAGAAGAAAATAAAGACTTAAAGAGTAAATTAAATACTCTGAGATATACAAACAGTTATAATATGTATTATAATTAGAGATATACACACTGATAATTTTTATATACTGTGAAATAAAATATACTTAATATATTACAAGTTAAAGTCCAGCAAATAAGATTGCTGGACTTTGTTAATATTACTAAATATACATGTATATCAGATTACATCATTAATCTATTGATGTGGACTTTTTATAACAGGTTGTAACTGTTTATTATCAAGAGCAAGCTCTATTGTTGGAATTATTAACTCTGTATGTGCAATCATAGAATTAGGCTTTGCATTACAATTATCTTGACCAAAAGGTACAAAATATATGTTTTTAGAGTTAAGAAGAGTTCCAATGTTTTTGAAATTAAAACTTAGAGCATCATTAGTTGATATTGATACTACAAGTGGTTTATCATTGCGAAGATGACCTTTTGCTGCCATCAATACTGGAGAGTCTGTAATGCCATTTGCTAGCTTAGCAGCAGTATTTCCAGTACAAGGGGCTATTATTATAATATCAGCAATTCCTTTAGGTCCAAATGGTTCTGCTTCTTCAATTGTAACAATAGGTTTATTTCCTGTCAGTTCATATGCTTTTTTCATAAATTCCTCAGAATTTCCAAATCTACAATCTATATTTTGTGATACATCTGAAAATATAGTGTGTACATTTGCTCCTGCTTTTACCAAATTCTCTAACTCTATAAATATTTTATCATAAGTACAAAACGAACCAGTAAATCCTACTCCAATTGTAAGTCCTTCAAGTCTCATCTCTAATCCCTTCTTTCATTTATAATATTTTCTATAGCGTTAACAAGAATTTCACCAGATGTCTTTGGTGAGTATTTACCAGGAAGCCCAAGACAAAGATTTGCATTAATACCTAAATTTTGTGTAACAGAATAATCTAATCCACCAGGAGAAGAAGCTATATCTATAATAGTTACTTCTCTTGATACTTTTTCTAATTTTTCTTTTGTTAAAATACATTCTGGTATGGTATTAAAAATATAATCAAACTTTAAAAGATTTTCATCAAGTTGATTTAAAGAAATACTAGAATACCCAAATGCATTAGCCGTACTCCTTGCATCATTATTTCTTGCTCCAACACATACATTTGCATCTAAAGCATATAATTTTTTAGCAAGTATTTGTGCACACCTTCCAAAGCCTAGTACTAGACAGTTACTTTGGTGCATATTGATTAGACTTCTTTTAATCGCTTCTGCTATAGCTCCTTCAGCTGTAGCAACTGCATTTAAAATAGCAACATCATTCATCTTCATAAAATCATAAACCTGAATAGAGTGTTGCTCACAAAATTTGTAAACTTTAGTTGGTATGTTTCCTCCAAATAGTATTTGATTAGGAGATAAGTTAATTAACAAGTTATCAATAGTAGCATCGAGACAACCATCAGTATTTTCAATACTAAATTGATTTTTTGTAAATGGAATTGGACATAAAATAATGGAACTTTTGGATAGTGCTTCAGCTAGTGAAGTTGCTTTTCCAGCGATTCCATTTATAATTTCATTTGCTATTCCATATATAACTACAGAATATCCTTTATTAATTAGTTTTTTTACCATGTACACTTGTCGCAGGTCTCCGCCTATAACAGTTATATCGTATTGATTTGACATATTGTAAGCCTCCTTTACTATATACAATATGTTTTTATCAATATATTGGTTCACTAAAATTATTAAATATTATACTTCTAACATTTCTAATAGTGCCAATCTATCTATCTTTTCAGAAGATGTATATGGTAATGAATCTAAAAAAATAATTTTTCTTGGAATTTCATTTCTAATTAAATAATTTCTAATCATAATCAATAAATCCTTTTTTGTAATCTTACCTATGGTTGTTACAAATAATGCAATTTGACTTCCCCTTATAGTATCTAAATAAGGTAATGCAACTGCATCTTCAACTTGAGGAATTCTTTTTACTATATTTTCAAGTTTGATAGAACTGACTTTAAATCCACCAATGTTTACAACATCATCACTTCTTCCTTCAAATATCAAATATCCATCATCATCAAAATATCCAATGTCATTGACAGAATAAGGCTCTGATGCATTATATACTGCATATTTGGTATTTACAAAAATTATTCCATCCTTAATATATACATCTATTTTTGGAAATGGTTTACCTACACTTAGTGGTTTCTCAATCAATTCATCATAACACAAATATGTAATGTAGTTTAATTCACTTGCTCCATAATATAAAATGATTTCAGAATCTGGCATATATTTTTTTATTTTTATTGCTGTATCCTCAAACAACAATTGAGAACCTGTAAAAACACTTCTAACCTTAACTATTATCTCACTTAAATATTTAACCAGTAACTGAAGCTTTGTAGGTATAAGATATATATTAGTTATATTATATTGTTTTATTACATTTATCCATGTTTTACAATTTAAACCTGAATTTATTACAACACTACCACCTTCATATAGTACTGACATTATAGAATTTAGATTTCCTGTAAAACTAAGTGTTCCATTGATAAATAAAATAGAGTCCTCAGAAATATGGAAAATTTCATTTTGTATAGGAAAAAATCCAGCCCAGCTTTCATATGTTCTATATAATACTTTTGGTACATTTGTAGAGCCTGAAGATAAAGCTCCCATACAAATCTCTTTATCTAAATAGTTTAAAATATTATTATATTGATATACATTTATACTATAATGTTCTGTAGAAGAATTAGCTACCTTTAATATTCTATTGCAACTACCATTAGATAAATCATTTATATCTATATTCTCATCGGATATAACAATTGAAATATTATTCTTTATTAAAATATCACTTAATACTATTTTAGAAAGATTATAATGACAAATGATAGGAACATTATTTGAATAGTTAACACCTAAAAAACTTACTAATTGGAACTTTATATTTTTAGAATAAATTAAAACAGGAATATTTTCACCTATAGAAATCTGTCTCCCAATCTCCTCACTATCTCTTAATATATTGTCATAAGTATATTTTTCTCCATCTATAATCAAAAAATCTTTATCTTTATAGTTGTTTCTTTTTACTTTTAAAAGTTCATAGTAATTCATAATCTACACCCTTTCAATCAATAAAGCAGAACCCAATCCTCCAGCAGCTGCTATAGAGCAAATTCCATACTTTCCATTAGTCTTTTCAAGTGCTTTTAAAAGATGTAACGCAATAATTGCACCAGAAGCACCATATGGATGACCATATGCTAAAGCCCCTCCAAATATATTATATCTATCAATTAATTCTGGATATTTTCTTTGAAATAAAACATCTATAACTGCAAATGCTTCATTAAATTCAATAGCAGATATGTCCATATAGTTAAGCTTTTCTATATCCAAAAGCCTCTCCATAGCTTTTATAGCAGATGTTGGACTTAATTGTGGCTCTGTTCCTATTGTACAAGAATTGATAACTTTAGCCTTTGGATTCTTTTTTGTATTCTCTAAATATTTTTTAGAACACAGAATAAGAAATGAAGCCCCATCATTAATAAGACATGCATTTGCTGCATTTGTAATACTTCCCTTTCCTAAAATTGAAGGTATCCTATCTAATAATCTTTGGCTCATTTTATCACGTATACCTTCATCATATGTATTGCTATCTATAGGAAATATAATATCTTCAAGAAATTTTTCTTCTCTTGTGTTTTTTGCTCTTCTATGACTTTCTTTCACCCAATAATCTAATTCTGCTTTCTCAATTTTATATAGCTTTGCCACTCTTTCTGCACCTTCAAGCATACTATTCTCACTATTATTATCTGGAGAAAATTGAGCAACTGCATAGCTTGGATTATTAATATTATACCTCCTATCGTTTTTATGATATGTACGCATTGGTTGTAGAGAACTACTCTCAAAACCTCCTGCAATAATTAAATCGCATTGCCCAGATTTAATCTTTGAAAATGCTATATCTAAGCTCATCATAGCAGAAGCACATTGCATATCTACAGTAAAAGCAGGAACTTTACTTTCTATTCCCGCTGTTAAAGTCATTAATCTTGTGATATTTCCTCCTGTACCAACTGCATTTCCACATATAATCTCATCAATCTTATCAATCTCATACTTTTCAATTAGGTGTTTTAAAACCTTTGCTCCTAGTAATTCTGGTTGAACACATTGAAAAATTCCATTTTTTAGACCAATATGACTTCTTAATCCTCCTAGTATAAAAACATCTTCCATACATTATATCCTCTCTTCATCATAGATTTCTTTTTAGTACGTTATTTAATTTAACACCTAAAAAAGATGCAATAATTGCTTTTATTGTATCTCCAATTAAAAATGGTACAACAGCTGCAAAAAGTGCTGCTTCTACCGTCATTTGATTAAAGTAACACATAAATACTGTTCCCATAAAATATATAATAGGCATACCAACAAAAATTGTTATTGGTATATATCTCTTAATATCATTATTTTTACCTTTTAATAAGCTAATAATTAGTGCTGCAAATAAGAATCCAAAATAAAAACCACCTGTTGGACTTAGTAATTTACCAATTCCAGATGCTCCTCCTCCAAATACAGGTATTCCAATTAAACCTATCATTATGTATACACCAACTGTACTAAATGCTTGTCTTGGTGTTAATATTAAAGCTATTAGATTTATCATTATTGTTTGTGCTGTTACTCCTGCTGGTGTAAATGGTAATGGTATATATATGTATGATGATATACATAATAATGCTACACATATTGACATTTTAGTTAAATCTTGAATATTTACTCTATTATTTTTCATTTTCATAATTCCCTTCATATGTCTTATTCAATTTAGTTTATATGTACATATACAAATCTTCTATTAAAGCTTTGTTTTAGTATAAAAGAAAGCTGTTTTTTTGTCAACCTAAAACATTATATAGGTTTACATTCAATTTATAAGTAAACTTGCTTCTAATCCTTTATGTTTTAATGGTTATTTATAAAATTTTACTTATAAACAAATCTATTTGCCCTATACTTGTAAATTATAATATGATATATTTTATATGAGATTTTATTTCATATAATAAATTAACAAGGAAGTGACAATATGAAAACTAATGAAAATCAATTAAACAACATAGATAAAGAACTAGATGAACTTAGTAAAAAAGTTTATCTAGAATCCCCAGATTTTTGGATAAGTATTTCTGATAAGATAGTAGATAAAGTTTTTGATGAAATGTTATTATTTTTTGCAGTAAAATATGATTATTACAATATACTATCTTTTGCAATTGAAAACAATTATATAGATTTAAATATGCCATCAAAAAATAAAGACTATCCAGATATAATGAGTCATTTTTTATACACAGCAAAACAAAAGAAAGATAAAAAGATTTACAATTACCTTTTAAACTTAAATAAAAAATATACCATAGGTGAAAACTCCTCTTTAGATGATTCAAATCGCAATACTGAAAAGGACACTTTTGAAAAAAAAGATGTATATATTCCAAAATATATGTGTCCAAATTGTAATACAAATATTTTTGATACAGGCTATAGAGTGTCAAATGATATAACATATAAATTTTCTTTTCAAGATGCTGAACCGATTGAAGTATCTAATGAGATTTCTTCTATTAAATGTTGTAATTGTGATAAATTAATAGAGAATGTAACTACTGACAAATTGTATAGTATATGTAAAATTCAAAACTGTGATAATTGTGGTTCTAGCTTAACTAAAGTAGGAATTATTGCAAAGAAAAAAATGGAGTTTAATGAGAATACTGAAGAATTTGGGTATGTTTCAACGTCTTATTGTTGTAGCAATTGTGGTTCTGAAATAGATTCTTCTCAACGAGAATATTTTAAGCTTTAATATTTTATATTTTAAAAATAATTTCAAATAAGAATACTATGTTATTAAATATTATTATAGAAATTTTTGTGGACATATTTGGAGATATAATTTAAATGCTTTTTGCATAGACACTTTAATGGTAATTAAAATTGCTATGAAATTAGATATTATTAGACTAATTTCATAGCAATTTTTAGTAATATAATTTTTATTAATTTTGGACAAATTTTATTTTCTATCTCTTTAATGTACCGACCATAACTCTTAAATCAATTGTTATATTAGATATCCCTGACTTTATCAACCTTAAAATCTCTTCTTCATCTAATGTTGATGTTAAAGGAGTCATTTTGACTAAATTCATTAAATTTAACACACTTATATCAGTTTTATAATTGATTCTATTTTCATAAACCACATTTAGATGTTTTTTAAATACAGCTACAATGTTTTTATTGTCATAATCATTATTCTTTATATTTCCATGTATACTTGTCCTTATTTCTTTTAAATAATTTGATTTTGGAACAATCTTTGCTATTATCCCATCATCAGTTAAAACCCTTGTAAATTCCTTATAATTTGCAGGAGAAATTATATTTAATATTTTTATCTTCATATAATTTATTTAAGAAATATCCTTCTCCACATCTAGCATCTAAAATGTGGTTATGCATTACATACTTTATTTCTTCTATTAAATTATCATATACTTTAGAATTATATATTTCATGTCTTGATTCAAATAATTCTTTATCATAAATAGTTTTAGTATTACTATTCAATTTAAACAGCACGAAATTATGGCTACTTATATAAGGTATATTTTTCTATCTTATATAAAATCATGTTATAGGTTTTTGTAAAATAGCCACAACTTGTGCGCTATCCTCTTATTCTAATATAATGCATAAATGCTCTTTTATTCATTACTTTATCCTCACTTTATCCTCCCATATCATTATATTTTTAATATCTCAAGTACATATAATTTATAATTTAAAAAATTATTTTTACAAATATACTAACTGAATAACAAATACATTTATTATTCTTCTAATAGAATATATTAATGTTATTTACTATATTCCATTATGTATTCTTTAAATCCTGAGTCTTCATTTATTTGCTCTTTTATTATATTAAATCCTTTTTTATTATAAAATACAACTGCTTTTTTATTGTCTTTGTATACTGCTAGGTTTAAATTTTTATATTCTTTAGTTGCATAGTCTAAGAGTTTACTTCCTATTCCTAGACTTTGATAGTTTGAGTTTATGAATAAGGCCCCTATAAAGCTTTTTTCTATTATGCTTATAAATCCTTTTATTTTTTCGCCATCATCATATACAAATGTATCTGATATGGGTATATATTCACTTTTGACAGTATTATAGTTATTTTTCCAGTATTCTTTACTTATAAAGTCATGTGCTTTGATTGTGCTTTCTTCCCATATTTCCATGATTTTACTTATGTCTTTATCATTTGATTTTCTTATCATAAATTTTATTTCACCTCATTTTTATATTGATTTTTTGTCATATTTATAGTGCAAGTATATTTTATTTAGATATAACTTAGTTAATATAAAACTTTATATTTAAATGAACTCAATTGGTAATTATCATTATTTTCAACTGATTTAGTTTTTACCTCAAGGTTTATTTTAGATTTTATTGACATAAAAATTTAATACCCTCATAGTATCAATTTTATTATTTTAACTGTCTACTATAAGGGTACTTAATAGTTGTTCTAACTTTTCTTTTTCTGCAAGAACAATTTGGAAAAGTTGTTGTAGATTATCGTATTCATTGTGTCTTAGAGACTCTACAATTATACATACAGATTTAAAAATTCCTGTAAGTCCTAGATTACCAGACACACCCTTTAGGGTATGAGATTGCTCAAAAGCATAGCTGAAATCTCTATTTTCTATTGCCTCACCAAGTTTGTCAAAAGAGGTATCTTCTATAAAAGACAAGAGACAAGTGTAGTATAAGTTCTCGTCATTTACAAATCGTTCCATGACCTTTTCAATATTTACACCATATGTTGAAAGTTTATCTATAAACATACTCATTATCATTATACACTCCTTTATCTAAGTAAGATTATATATATTACTCATCATCTCCAAACCACGATATTATTCTTATCCTTCTTCTTGTATAAACTTAGTTAACTCTCAATTTATTATTTATTCTCACAAGAAAAGAAATTATTTATGGTACTGAATAATTTCTTTGGCTCTACAGGTTTAGCAATATGGGCATTCATTCCTGCTTCCTTTGTTTTCTCTATATCTTCATCAAAAGCATTAGCAGTCATGGCAATTATAGGAATAGTTGCTGCATTTTTCTTACGCATTTGACGAATAGATTTTGCAGCTAAAAGTCCATCCATAACTGGCATACGTATATCCATAAGGATAGCATCATAGTATCCTGCTGGTGCAGAAGCAAATGCCTCAATACCAAGCAATCCGTTTTCTGCAACATCAACTTCTAAATTTTTAGAATTAAGTAATCGTTTGGCTACCTCAATATTTAGCATATGATCTTCTACAAGCAATACTCGTTTACCAGTAAAATCATATACACATTCATTTGGTGGCACAATTTCTTCATCTTTTTTCATATATATTTTTTCAAATGCAGATGAAATAGAATCACGAAATAATGGCTTACTAATCAGCATATTAACTCCTGCACTTTTTGCTTCTTTTTCTATTGAAAGCCAATCATAAGCTGTCATGATGATTATAGTAACATTTTGACCTACAATTTTTCTTAATGCGCGAGTTGTCTCAATCCCATCCATATTAGGCATCTTCCAGTCAACTAATATAATATCATAATATACATCTTTATTCCAAAGTTCTTGCACTCGTTTAATGGCACTCATCCCTGAATCTACATAATCTGCTTTTAAACCCATATCTTCTAAAATTTGCTCTGTATGTCGACAGATGATAATATCATCATCTACAATAAGTGCCTTCATTTTATTAAAGTGAACTTGAGATTTTTTTATGGATTTTTTATGACTCTCTTCGCTCACTCCTAACTTTAGTTCAATTACAAATTCACTACCAACTCCCTCAATACTATTTACACTGATTTCTCCACCCATTAGTTCTACAAGGTGTTTGCAAATAGCAAGACCTAATCCAGTTCCACCATACATGGCTGTAGAACCCATATGCTGTTGTGTAAATGGCTCAAAAATATGATTGATAAAATCTTCACTAATACCTACACCTGTGTCATTAATAATAAATTTCATGTTTGCAAAATCCTTGGTTTGTTTTTCTTGACTTATAATAAACTGTACTTTACCACCTTTTGGTGTAAATTTGATTGCATTACTGATAATATTAACCAATACCTGTTGAAGTTTCATGGCATCACCAATATAGTAATTTTCGGTAAAGCTTGTAACAATAGCATCATAATCAACACCTTTATCTTGTGCCTGCGTATAGCTTATGGCGTTAATACCATTTATAAATTCTTCAAATGGTATTTTTTCTTGTTTTACAGAAAGCTTACCACTTTCAATACGACTCATATCCAGAATATCATTAATCAATGACAGTAGAAAACGTGCTGAAATACCTATCTTAGATAAACAATCAGAAACCTGTTCAGTATCATTGACAACCTGTGCAGCCAATGTAGACATACCAATAATTGCATTCATAGGAGTGCGTATTTCATGGCTCATATGGGATAAAAATTCAGTTTTTGCTTTATTTGCCTGTTTTGCTGCTACCAAAGCATCATGAAGAATTTCTTGATGCTTCTTTTCATTATTTATAATCTCAGTAATGTCACTTTGCGTGTAAAAAAGCGTTTGTGCTTGTTTATCAATATAGGCAAATTTTAATTGTTTTCTTTTCTCTACACCATTTTCAACCTTAATAGTATATTCAATAGTATAAACATTTTTAGTCTCTAGTTCTTTTGTAACAACAGAAAGTAATAGTTTATTTATTATTTCATCATGCTGTTTTCTATCTAAATATTTTGAAAAGTATTCAGAAATAGTACTTTCATAACTTTTTTTCGTGTTCTTGGATAAAACTTTTTTACCATTATCAGCGAATAAAATATAACTAGCATTAATCGCATTGATGTAACCTACAAAATCATAGTTGGTATGTGAAATTAGATCCATAATTTGATGAAATAGTATTTCATTATTAATATCATAACTATATAGAAAACCAACAATATGGTCACTATTTGGTTTTTGAAAGAGTTTAATGGTAGTAGACACCCAACGATATGTATTATCTGGCATTTTACGTTGTACATGGAAATTTTTTTTGGTCTCTCCATTTTTAAAATCTTCAACCAAAATATCTGTCTGCATTGATGATAAAAAATCGTTTTTCTGTTCATCATTAATAAGTAAATCAGACAAGATAGCAACACACTCACTATAGTTTTTTCCAAAATAATTTTCAATTATTTCCTCATATGGTGAATCGACTTCCTCTACCAAACCAGATGTAAGGTCAACACGCATACTTGCAACTATATCTTCAGATATAAGTGCATTTTTGTATGAAATTTCCTCATTATAGCGACTTTCTGCAAGTTTTTTAGTGGTAACATCTTTACCTATGGCGTGGGCATAAACTGGTTTTCCAGTTTCATCAAAAACAGTAGTATAGTCTATATGTTCACACCACCATCCATTAGTATCTAAATTCTTCATCCAAAATTCACCAGAAACAGTTTTGGCTCCATTTCTCATTTTATAGTACATTTCTAAATATTCTTTGATAGAATCGCTACGAATATAGCCCTCTTCAACTAGTGATTCAGGCACATTTTTTACAATGTTGTCATATCCATGCATAAATTTTGATGATTGTGTTTGGAAAATTTCTTTTTTCTCAAAATTGTATGACCAAAACGCTACATCAGAATTTTCAGTTGCAATCCTAAATTTCTCTTCACTCTCACGCAATGCTTGTTCGATCCTTTTTTGTTTGGTAATATCCATTACTACACCATTCATAAGAGTTACTCCATCTTTATTATCAAATACACCACTACAAAGAATATATCGAATATTTCCATTGCCAGTTATAACACGCATGTCCCACTCCACGTAATCTTTCCCAGAGTTTAATGCAGTGTGAATAATCTCATGCACTATAGGTAAGTCATAAGGATGAACATATTCTGAACAATGATTGTGAATACGTTCTAGCATGCTCTCTTTTGTATATTCATGTATTTTATAGTACTTATCATTTCCATAAAGTAGTGTGAAATTTTCATCTACTACTACAGTGAAAACACCACCAAGATCTGTAGTACGATAAAGATCTATTTGCTTACGTAGATCTGTTTCAATTTCGGTTAACTGTAATATCTTCTCCTCCATTTGTTTTTGCTTTGTGATATCAGTAATGTAGCCATCAAATACTTTCTCATAATTTCGAATATTAAAACGTCCACTTACAAGTGTATGCTTAATTTTTCCATCACCAGTCAAAATACGCATTTCCCATTCAGCTGTTTTACTATTCGCTTTCTTTGCCTTAAAAAGAGCCTCTTGCACATTTTTAAGGTCTTCTGGATGAATAAAAATGGTACAGCTTTTATTTAGTAATTTTTCCTTCTGATATCCATGTAGCTGAAAGTACAGGTCATTTCCATATAATAAAGTAAACTTATCATCCATTTTGACAGTATAAACTCCACCCAAGCTTGATGAACGATATAGTTCAAGTTGATATTGACTATCATCTATTAAGTTATTTTTTTCCTCTTCTATATTCATACCATTTTATCTCCTTAGACAATTCTTTAAACAAATCTATTATATCTGATTTCTCAAATTGAAATTCATATACCAAGCTTATATTTCTCTTTTATAATTTTTATTCTTTGGTATATTCATAAGTGTGATAATAGTTCTAATTTCCTCATAAAAATCAAACCTTTGATTAAGATATTCACAATATCACAGTTGCAATATTGATAGCAAAATAATTGGTAACATTTTTGACCTATAAAACTCTCTTTATCTTTTCCAATCAGTTTACACGCTGTTTCATTGATATAAATGACTTTATTGTTTATAGCATCACAAGCAAATATAACATCTAAAACATTGTCAGCAAGTATTTGCTCTTGTTTTCAAGAGAAGAAGGTGTTGGCAATTTCATACCTTGACTAAATATTTCAAATTTGCTTTTACCATGTCGCTTTGCTAATAGAAGTGCAATATCTGCATTTTTATAAAGTTCTTTACGATTAATACCATAATCAGGAGTAAGGCAAACGCCTGCCGAACAAGAAATAGTGATATTATTGACATCTAAATTATTAGGTTTACATATGTGAATCATCTTTTCCTGCAATTGCAAAAATGGAATGGTATAGGGAATAAACAAGGAAAATTCATCGCCACCAATGCGTCCAATGATATCTGTTTCTGGAAAAATATGTTTTATCATTTCAGCAACCATGTATAATACCTTATCGCCAACTACATGTCCATAGGTATCATTAATAGACTTGAAATTGTCTATATCTAATATTACAAAAATACCACTTGGATTGTAATTATTATGAAAAAAATTATCAATTCGTACTTCATATTCAGCACGGTTTAATAGACCTGTCAACGCATCATGTTCAGCACGTTTTCTCATTTCTATAATAGTTGAGTTAACTTCTTTTTCATATTCAAATTTTTTCATTTTAGCAAATGCAATAGCATTTTGAATACGTAGATTTAACTGTAGTAAATCATATGGCCTTTCAACATAGTCATATATATCCATGTTTAGGATTTTATTTTTTTTATCATATATCTTATCATACAATACGATTACTGTAACATTGATTTTCTTGCAGACATCAAGTATTTGCAACATTTGCTTAGGCCTGATATATTTAGAAATACTTACTATAAGAACTGAAATTTTTTCTTCTAATTCGATAATAAAGTCTATGGCATCAGATGCTCTATGTACATGTTCTACAAAAAATTGATATTTATAATCTTTTTTAAGCCTTGAAAAATCAACAGAATCAGGATCTAAAACAAGCATAATATTTTTTTTATCTTTAAAATTCTTAACAAAATGTTGACATTCTTTTTTATTTTTATTCACTACTTGTATATGAGATTTTAATAAATGTTGTTCAAACTGTTCCTGTGGCAGTGGCTTTGAGTAATAATACCCTTGTGCATACTCACAGTTCAATGCTTTTAAAAGCTGTACTTGAACTTCAGTTTCTACACCTTCTGCTATAACCTTTAAATCCATCCATTTTGCAAGACTTATAATAAAACTTAAAATACTTCTGTCATTATTTTTCTTTTCTTCTCTTTTAATAAATCGCATATCTAGTTTTAAAACATCAATTGGAAGCTCAGAGAGCATATTAAGTGAGGAATAACCTGTTCCAAAATCATCCATCTCAATAATAAATCCTATCTTTTTCAGTTTTAATACTACTTCAATCAGTTGTTCTGGATTTTCAGTATAAGCAGTTTCTGTGATTTCCAAATGTAGATTTTTGGGACTAAGCTTATATTTTTGAATCATAGAAATCAAAATTTCTACTATACTAGGATTATAAATGTCAGCACGAGATACATTAATGGAAATTGGAATTGAAGTGTATCCCCGATCTATCCATGCTCTTATCTTTTGACAACATTGATCCCATACATAAATATCAAGATCAGTAATAAATCCATTTTTTTCGAAAATGGGAATAAAATTACTAGGAAGCATAAAACCTTTGGTAGGATGAATCCAGCGAACTAATGCCTCAGCTCCTACAATTTCTTGTGTCTTTAAATCATATTTAGGCTGAAAATATACCTTGAATTGATTTTCTATCAAAGCATTTTTCATATCTGAAACAATCATTTGTTCATCTAAAAGTTTTTGTCTGATATTATCATCATAATAAGCAAAATAAGTATCGTATTTACCTTTTATAGATTCTTTTGCTAGGTTAGCTCTGTCACACATAATATTGATAGGAGTAGATCTATCTTCAATACAGTAAATTCCATAACGTAAAATTAAATTTATTTTTATTGTATCAGAAAAACCATTAATCATTTCAGTTATATTTTTAAAATATTCATTTTGATATTCTTCACAATGAGGAACTAAACAAATAAATTCGTCTGCTGCTATACGTCCACAAATACCATATTCATTGACAATACTAATGAGCGTCTTTCCAACATGCTTTAACAGATCATCACCGACTTTAATACCATACATATCATTAACCAGCTTGAATCGTTCAATATCTAAACAAATGAGATCGTATTGTTTTTGTGGATTGCTTTGAAGTGTTTCTGCAACACACATATAAAAATATTCTTTGCTAAATGTGCTAGTCAACGAATCGTTTTGTACTAAGTTTATAAATGCAGATGTTTCTCTAAGATATATTGTGTTAGAGACACGCTGCTTGATAATCTCTGGTTTATATGGCTTAATGATATAATCATTTGCACCTAAAGATAAGGCTTTAATCTCAGCATCTTCACTATTTTGACCACTTGTTACAATAGTAGGAATTTTAGACAAAAAAATGTCCTCATGCATTCGTTTAAGTAACTCATAACCATTTAAAACAGGCATAATAATATCAAGCAAAACTACAGATATATTTTCATGATTTTGATGCAGAATAGATAATGCAACTTCTCCATTTTCTGCTTCAATTATGTTGTATTGGCTACTCAAAATTTTATTGAGTATTTGTCGATTGACCTTATTATCATCAACAATAAGGATATTTTTAAGAGCAGGTATAATAATATTTTCTCCATTTAAACATGGATTCAAATTTTTCATACTATATATCTCCTTTTAGTATTGTTTTTTAAAAATGTCATATCAACATAAAATAATGTTAAATTCTTTTGATTGCATCTTTTCTTTTTTCTTATTCGTATATGTCCTTATATGCGACAGGATTACTTATAAAAAAACACCATATCACCATCATACAGTGTTAGCCTTTTAAATATAAAGTTATAACTTTGATAAATGAATCTATTAATCTATCAGGGCTTACTTCATTTTTTATTTCTTTATTGTTATATAAAAAAGCTATTCTTTGCAACAAACCCTTATATGTTGTTGATAGAACATCAATAGCAGCAATTTTATCTATATCACTTCTAATAGATGAATCATTTAAAGCAAGATCAAGAGATTTAGACAATGCAATATCCACATATCCAGAACCTCCCATGTAATTTCTAAATATTTCTAGATTTAAATTATTTTTAGAAAAATACACTTCTAACTCAGTAAGGTTGATTGTAACTTCAAAATGCTTTTTAACATGTTCTGCTCTTATTTTTAGGATTTCTATTATTTGTTCAAAGCCTGTTTTAGATAAAAATTCTTTACTCTCAAAAGAATTTTTAATTTCAATATATGATTGATTTAGCAATAAGGCCATAGCCTGCATCACCAAATTATTTTTGTTACCAAAGTATCTTTGGAGAGAACGAGTTGTAAGACCAACTTTTTTTGCGACCATTGTAACTGTAGTTGCTTCCAGACCATGAATTTTAAAGCATTCAATAGCACAATTTAATACTTTTTTTATATTTTCCTCACGGATTTCTTCATTAGCCATTAAAACCCTCCTTTCCAACAATATGCATAAATATAACTATACTTAACTCATGATATTGTAAATTTCTATAAAAGTCAATAATTTACTAAAATTTACTATTATTAAATTTTAGTAAGTAAAAAATTTTGGATGAATGTTGTATAAGCAAATTAAATTTATTCTGTGATAACTCCTTTTTACTTGTATTAACAAGTATATTTTTAATTACTTTACATAAAGTCTCTATTATAAACAAAAACATACTTAACAAATAGAGCTAAAAATATTATTAATGTTGTAGTGTTGGTTGCTTATTATACTGAACTTAAGCAAACTATATATTATATGCTGGTTTCAGTTGTTTATCTTTACTATCCATGATTTTTATAAATATCATTATTATACTTTAGTTGTGAATTTATCATATCTAGAATTGAAACTTCATTATCTAATAATCTAACTTTTTATTTGCCTTTCACTTACTTCCAACTCTTCTGCTAACTCTTTGCATTTCATTTTACCTCTACTTTGAATTAATATCATCATTCTCAATGCATTAGCTAATTTACTAATAAATAACACCCCCTAATAACATTAATTAATATTTTATATTATTTATTTCTACAGATATGTGCATATAACCTCTTTATACTTTATATAAGTAGAATATTTTTATAATTTTGACATTTATTATGTCATATTCGTATAGAATCTTAATAATTAATACAATAAAAAATATTACTGAAAAAATAAACATTTATAATTTCAGTAATATTAATTAATTTTAAACCTTTTTGTTATTAGTTAATTATATCCATTAAAAATTGACTAAATTTAATCTTATCTCTTTTAAATAACTATTTCTTACAAGTAAGAAATACACTATTTGAACTATAAACAAGCTTCCCATTACTAAAATCGCAGATGACGCAACCTCTATATCAAATGAATTTTTCAGTGCAGTAAGTGCAAATATCGAATGTATAACAGCTACTACATAAGGTAACAAAAACACAATCCCAATCTCAATGGTTGAAGCTCTCTTAATCTCCTTATATGTCATCCCCAATTTATTTAACTGTTCATACTTTTTCTTGTCAACTTGACAATCCATATAAAACTTATTATATAAGAAACTGCTTGTAGTAACAAAGAAAATTAAACCTATAAATATTGCTAAAAACATAAATGTAGAATATGTTAGTTTACCAGTTTCTATCATTAATTCTTTGGAGAAAAACAAATATGGTTGCATTCCAGACTCATTATCAAATTTATCTTCGAATTGTTTACATACATCTATAGTTTCACTTGAATCTTTTACTTCAAATGCTGAGAATCTATCTACTATAAATTTTGATTTTATACTATCATAAAAATTATCCTTTACCACATACATATTTTTATAATATGCTGGCATAACACATTCATCTACCTGTTTTGCCACTCTTAAGCTTATATTCCCTATAATGACATTTTCTTTTCCCTTTTTATTACCAGGTAGTCCTGATGAAAATAATGATATACATTCATTATCTTCAAAATTTATAGGCTTAACCCCTATACTCTTCGTAATTTCTAAGTACTTGGATTCTTTAATTATTCTTACATTAAAATCACTTTTCTTAGGAAATACAGTTTTAAACTCACCATTAACTCTTTCATAATCTATACCTTCTTTTTTTAACTTACTTTCTATAAAACTCATTCTTTCCTTATCTTTCTCTTTACTATCAGGTTTATTAGTGTCATTATGCAGAGTCATTGTTGAATAATATATTGTGTTAGGGTATATTAAATTAATTTGACGTTTTACATCTTTCCAAAATGAGTAAACTGTACCTATAGCAGTGAATGCCACTGCAGAAGTTATAGTTATCAAAAAGAATATCCTAGCATTATCCTTTACCTTATAAATTAAATTTGAAATCCAAAGCATATTTGTATTTCTTCTATAAAAACTTTTCTTCATCTTCAATTTTTTTATAAAGTACACACTAAATTGAGAAAAGAATAAATAAGTTGCTACTATAGTAAGAGATGTAACTGGAACTAATCGTAAATAAGTTGTATACTGGTCAGTTGATGTAACAGCACTATAATATGCTATTACAAACAGGCAAATACTTAATATAGCAAGTATTAGTGATGTTTTAGGCTCTGGTTTTGGAGTTTTTGTACCTTTAAGTAACCTCAATACTTGATTTTCTTTAATTATAAAAGAAGTAAATATAGATGTTAATATAGCTAAAACCATAAAATAAATTAAAGTGGAAAACATTGCATTTAATGGTATATAAAAGTTTAGAGGTGATAATTCTAAAAAGGTAGACATAACTACTAAAAATACCTTTGAAAAAATTAAACCTACTATTATTCCAATTACAGAAGATACTATATTTATTACTATATTTTCTATAAGAACCAATTTCATTACTTGTCGTTTTGATATACCTGTAATATAGAGTATTCCAAACTCTTTATATCTACTTTTAAGAAAAACACTCACTGAATAAAATACAAAGAAGAATAAAAACAAATATGCAATTATTTTACTCATCTTAAGCCCTTCTTTTAAATAGTCAGGAAATTGAGATATATCTAAATCTGGATGACCTGTAAACATAATAAAAGAAAAAAGTAGTGACGAGGATATAACAATACTTGTTAAATATCCTAGATATGCTTTAATATTTCTTGAAATATTATTAATGGCAAATTGTTTTATGTTCATTAATTATCTCCTCCCAATAATGTAAGCACATCCATTACTTCTTGATAAAATTGTTCTCTACTATTTTCCTTATATATTTCATTGTATATAGCTCCATCCTTTATAAATAAAATACGATTACAATAGCTTGCTGCTAATGGGTCATGAGTTACCATCATAGTAGTGACTTTATTGTCTTTATTTATCTTTTGAAATAGTTCCATTACAGTCTTGGATGACTTTGAATCTAAATTACCTGTTGGCTCATCTGCCAAGAGTATTGATGGTTTATTGATTAAGGCCCTAGCAATAGCAGTTCTCTGAGCTTGACCGCCAGACACTTCAAAAGTTCTTTTATTTAATAAATCTTCTATACCTAAAATTTTAGATACTTCATTTAGCTTCTCATCTTGCGCTTTTACACTTACCTTATCCAATGTCAATGGCAATACTATATTTTCGCCAATAGTTAAAGTATCCAATAGATTAAAATCTTGAAATACAAACCCCAATTCTCTTCGTCTAAATAATGCAAGTTCTTCACCTTTTAGTGATAATGGATTTTTACCTTTTAATTCTATTTTTCCTGTAGTTGGCTTATCTATAGTAGAAATCATATTTAAAAGAGTGGTCTTTCCACTTCCAGATGGTCCCATAATTCCTACAAATTCTCCATCATCTATACTAAAACTTATATTGTTTAATGCATTAAAAATCATTTTTTTACCATATACCTTGCTCAAATTACTCACAATTAAAGTTTTCATTATTTATAGCTCCTTTATAAGTTATAAAATGACATGCAGTATATATTAAATACTACTCATATTAATTAAAGAAATTTTATATAAAGACTGAATTTATTTTAGTTTATATACTAATTATGTTAGTAAAAGCTAATACAGCAAGTACTATACCTGCCACTATTCTATATACAGCAAATACTCTCATTGGTTTTTTCTTTAAAAAATTTACGAACTTTTCCATAACTACTATAGACACAAGAAAAGCTACTATAAACCCAACAATTAAAGCAATCCATAAAGTTGGTGTCATTATTGAATAATCAAATTCAAATAAATCTAGTCCTGAAGAAGCTACCATTGCTGGTATAGCTAAGAAAAAAGAAAATTCCGCTGCTGTAGGAGAATTAAGCCCTGCTATCCATCCACCCATAATAGTGGATGCACTTCTTGACATTCCCGGCCACGCAGATAAAACTTGTAATACACCAATCTTCAAAGCTTGTGCCGGAGTAATTTTATCTATATTATCTGTTGAGTGCTTCTTTTTTCTGAATAGAGTTTCTACAACTAATAATAAAATTCCTCCAACTATAAACCCTACAATTACAGATTGTAAATTAAACAATGCTTTTATGTTATCATAAAATATAACTCCCACAATTCCAAATGGTATGCAACCTACAATAACATTTATTCCAAACTTAAATCCAGTTTTTCCTTCCTTTCCTCCAGTAAATATGAATTTAAAAAACTCTATAACACTATTCTTTATTTTTTTCCAATAAAGTACTACTACTGCTAGGATAGCTCCAAGTTGTATTACAACTTCAAACATTTCAGCAAATTGACCTTTAAAATCTATCAAACTTCCCACCAAAATCATATGACCTGTAGATGATACTGGAATAAATTCTGTAAGTCCCTCCACTATAGCTATTATTATTGATTTTAATATAAAAATGATATCCAAACTCATTGATAAACACCCTTTCTTTACTATATAATCTTCTTAAAATTTCTTTTCTTATGTCATTTCTTATACTAATTTTAATTGACATTAGAAAGTTTCACTATCTACAAACATTACACAAACATTACATCTATGTAATGTTTGCAAAAAATAAACTATTTTAAAATTAGATTGTATAATTATAAATCTCATTAAAATATATGGACATATTAATTTTAACAAGATATTTAAATTATAAATACAATATTAATCCATCTTAAAATAGCCTCTTATTAGTTTATATTATCTTTACTGAATATTATTGAAACTTCAGTTCCTTTCCCAACTTCTGATTTTATATTGACCATATGACCTAAGTTGTCACATACTTTTTTTACTAAATAGAGTCCCATACCTGTGGATTCTCCAAATTTACGTCCATTTTCTCCTGTAAAAAATGGGTCAAATACTCTTTTTATATCTTTAGATACAATTCCAACACCTTTGTCTATTATACTTAAAATTATAGACTTATTATTTTCTTCAGATTTTATAATTAAATCTTTACTGTAATCTTTGGAATATTTAACTCCATTTGTAATTAACTGATTTATTATAAATTTCATCCATTTTATATCTGTATAAATATAAATAGATTTATCTATATGTATTTTAGGAATTATACCATTCTTTATGAATAATCTCTTTTCCTCATTTATAGTATCTACTATGATATCATTCAAATTAGCTTTTTCAACCACAAAATCTTTCTGAAATTCATCCACTCTTGCGAAATACATGGCCATGTTTAAGCCTTTATTAAGTCTATCTATCTCTTTTTTTATATTTTCAGTAACTTCTTCACCTTCATATTCCTGAAGTTGAAGACTTATAACTGATATTGGAGTTTTCATTTGATGAATCCATTGGTTGATAAAAGTTAAGTGTTCACTATGTATTTTTTTATGTTCTTGAATCATTGATTGATATAATCTATGTTGTTGTTTTAAAATAACTGATATGTTTTCTCCGAAAAAAGAGTTCCCTAAATATAAAAAGGATTCATCTAAAGAGCTTATACCTTTTGTAAATATAGTATATACTTCTCTGTTTTTATAATATTTATATACCAAAAAACATAATAATATAAAAGTACTAAACAATAAGATATACAAAGCTTCTTCTACACTAATAAATTTCATAAGACTACAATAAATAATTGTCATAGATATTCCTAAATAATATATAAAAATATAGCCTTTACAATCTTTAAATAATAATTTCATATTTTCTCCTTACCAATTTTTATTTAATTTATATCCTACTCCTCGTACAGTTTGAACAGCATCATTTATACCTAACTCCTCAAATCTTTTTCTTATTCTGCTAACATTTACATTTAGAGTATTTTCCTCTACAAACTCAATATCATCCCATATCTTTTCTAATAGATAATCTCTACTTACTACTTTAGGGTATTTTTTTATAAGACACTCAAGTAATATTCCTTCTTTTTTGGTGATAACCAAAGTCTTATCCTCTAACTCTATCTCTAACCTTTCTGGATAAAATTTTAATCCATCTAGTTCTAATATTCTCTCATCTATTTTAGGCGAATATTCACCATATACCCTTCTTATCTGACTTTTTATCTTTGCCATTACTACATCATAATAAAAAGGCTTTGTTATATAGTCATCAGCTCCACTTTCTAAAGCTCTAATCTGGTCTAAATTACTATCTCTAGCTGATACAAAAATTATAGGAATATTTGACTGTTGTCTAATACATCTACACCAATAGAATCCATCAAATTTTGGTAAATTTACATCTAAAAGCACTAAGTCTGGCTTGAAATTTACAAATGTAGTAATTATATTATCAAAGTTTTCTTCAACCATTACTTCAAATCCATATTTCTCTATATAATCTTTAAGTAATGTACTTATTGATATATCATCTTCTACAATATATATTTTATGACTCATATAATTCCTCCATATTTTAGTTTTCTTATTTACCATATATTCATATAACTTTCACATATGGCTTTATGTATAGTATAGATACCTACTCAGATATCTATCAATTTATTAAATTTCAAAATACAATATATTAATATTTATTAACGAATATTGGTAATATTTATACTTATAATTTTCTAATTTTTTGTTTGATATACACTTATTTACATAATATTATATATTACATTTATACCTGTATACTATCTATATTAAGCATGATATCTTTGTATCTATATATAATAAAATATTATTGTTAACTTTATTAATATAATTGTATTATAAAATACCTTATATAAAATACTATAAAAATATCTTCTTCTATCTGTAAATAAATATATTATATATTTAAAAACACTCTAATAATTTAAAATTAAAACATATCTCTTCGCTATATAAACATACCATTAGCATATATTTTTATCAATAGAATAGAAAAAGTTACCTTAAATAAGGTAACTTAAACTTTTAACACTATTATCACTACTACTTAGCATTATATATTAATTCTTTTATGTTTACTTTTTTCTCTTGTAATCCATTTTTTATTAAGAAGTCTTGTGTCTCCTCAAGAGAAGATATATCTTTGTCTGTTATATCTAAACTAAAATCATACCAAGCATATAATTCTTTAGTTTCTTCAACGCTTAAATCAACTTCTTTTGCTACCTTTTCCATAGCTTCATCAAAGTTATTATCTACATATTCTAAAGTTTCTTTTTCAACTTTCATAAATCTTTCAACTACCTCTGGATGTTTTTCAGCAAAATCCGTACTAACAGCAGTTACTATTATGCCATCTACTAAACCTTCACCATTTGCTACAAGTTTACTTCCAGACTTCATGGCTTTAAGAGCTGCTGGTCCAGCAATCAATGCAGCATCAACACTACCATCAGAAAGAGCTGCTGATGCTTCTGGAATACCCATGTTAACAAACTCTACACCATCCATACTTAATCCTTCTTTATCAAGTGCTGCAATTAATACTTGATGTAATATAGTCCCTTTTGGTCCTGCTACTTTCTTACCTTCTAAATCTGCTGCTGATTTTATTGAATCATTATTTGTTAAAATCATAAATCCTTTTGGTGACCTACTATAAGTGTTTAGTATCTTTAATTCCACTCCATTAGATGCAGCTATCAAAGCTGATGTACCACCTAATGCGTGTAAAAAGTCTATTTCTCCAGCAGCTAAAGCCTGTGTTTGCTCTGGTCCTGTAGTAATTTCATGAAAATTAACTTTTATATTATTCTTTTTAAATTCTTTCCCAAATAAATCATCCTGTTTTTGAATTATAGAAGGTACATTTAGTGGTGATTTTACATAAGTTAAATTTATTTCTGAAAGATTTTCACTATCATTCTTTTTTGCACATCCAGCTAAAGATGCTGTCGCAAGTGTCAATATTGTTATACCTATCAATAGTTTTTTTAATTTCATATTTTTACTCCTTAAAATATTATTAATTTCTTTAAATGCCTTTATTTGATTTCATTGTCATTAAAATATCTTTTTTTAATTTAATATAGTAATTTGAAGTTAAATCTCTATTATAATCATCCTCTATATTAAATTCTTCTATTTTTCTTTCATTTGTAAAAACAACTATTTTCTTGCCTATCTTTAATGCTTCATCAATATCATGAGTTACAAATATTACACCTTTATTGGTTGACTTATGTATTCTTACAACTTCATTTTGCATATCAATCCTTGTAAAATAATCTAGTGCTGAAAAAGGCTCGTCCATAAACAACATATCTGGATTAAAAGAAAGTGCTCTAGCTATACTTACTCTCTGTGCCATACCTCCTGAAAGCTCATTTGGATAAGAATTTTTAAACTTCTGTAAGTTCATCATTTTAAGATATTTTTCTATATCAATACTGTCTTGCTTATTTGATTCACTTACTTTGTTCTTCTCATTTAAATAAATATTATTATCATGCCTATCTTTATTAATGGTACTTTTTGAGTGATTTAATTTATTGAATATTTTATTTAAAAGATTACTTTTTTGTTGATTGTGAAAAGCTATGTTTTCGCTCACATTTAGCCAAGGCATCAATCTACTTTCTTGAAATACAAAACCAACATTAGGTTTATACTCTTTATTATCTTTTACAAACCTAATATCACCACTATTTATATCTTCAAGTGATGCAATTGCCCTAAGTAAAGTAGTCTTCCCACATCCACTTTCACCTAAAATTACAGTTATATGACTTCTGTCTATATCTAAAGAAATATCACTAAGCACTACATGTTCTTCATTATCAACTTTATAACTTTTAGATAGATTTCTGATTATATACCCAGAATTACATACTGTATTACTCATATGCTTCCACCATCTTTCCCTTACTTACCTTTTTTACAATAATTGAAAATATATAGTCTGTAATTATTCCTAGAAGTCCAATTACAATTATTCCTACAATAACAACATCTGTCCTAGACATTTCTTTTCCATCAGATATTAAGTATCCAAGACCAGATGAAGCAGCTACAAGCTCAGCTCCTATAATTGCTCTAAAACTATATCCAAGTGCTAACTTTAGACCAATAGCAATATCGAGAATTGCATTAGGAATAATTATTCTAAATATTATCTGAAGCTTTGACAATTCAAATACTCTACCTACTTCAATTAACTTTGAATCACAATTTCTAATCCCCTTTAATGTACTTGTAAAGATTGGGAAAAAAGATGCCAAAATTATAATTATTATTTTTGATTCTTCACCTATACCAAACCACAATATAAGCATTGGTATTAAAGCAAGTGGTGGTGTATTTCTCAAAAAATTTATTAATGATTTAAAGTACTCATAAACTTTACCATAAATTCCAAAGAATATACCTAAAGGAACACCTATAATTGTACTTATTACAAACCCTATCAAAACTCTTTTCATACTTGCATATACATTAACAAATATTGAACCATCATTTATCATATTTAAAAATGTACTATACACTTTTTCAGGTGGTGGTAATATATATTCACTCCAAATACCAAGATAATTTGTAATTTTCCACAATACAAGAATTATAAAAAATATCAAAACACTTTTTATTAACCTTAAAAGTTTATCATTAATTTTATTGCCCATTTACAAACCATCTCCATTATTACATCCATCTTTACAATAAAACATTTCTACTATATCATACTTATCCTCAGAGCCATTTTTAATTTCTTGTATTTTACTTAATATTTCATCTTCGCTTGACACTTCAAGAACTTTTTCAAAAGAATCCTTAAAATACCCTAATGGAATTGGAGATTCATCTATTTTTCCAAGTGATTTTATACCTTCTTTTTCAGCAAATTCCTTCCATGTATAAAATAGAGCATTATCTTTATACTTAAATTTTTCACTAGCAAAATCTCTTAATTGTGTACATGGACAGGTTACTATTAACATATCCTCTTTACTCTTAATATATTTTTCGTATAAAACTCTACAAGTCCTTACTAATATTGGTTCTATCATAGGAACTTCAAAACCATCTATCAAATTATTTCTTTTTAAAAGATTTATGCTTTCTGGACATCTACAATCTAATATCGTGTTTTCAGTCTTTTTTGCATATTCTTTGTACTGATTCTTTACATATTCTAATTGTGCCTCACATTCAACCATTATGTACCCTTTTTTTATCAAAGTTTCTTTAATAGTATTAAACTTTTCCTCATACATTTTTTCTGCTACTGGATTTATTAGAAGATATTTATTCATAGCTCCTCCTATTATTTAATATTGAATATTATTCTCAACTATTAGTTTAAATGAGTACTTTATTTTTGTCAATATATTAATTTTTTCTTTAAAAAATAATGTTTATTTACAATTTTTCACTTTTTTACTTACAATATTAAAATAATACATTCAATTTATTTTAACAATAAGATATACATTTTACTATTAATCTACTTATAATGACAAATATATAATTAGTTTCGATAATTTGATGTCAATGTTACACATGTAAAAATATACATATTATACAAAAATCAAACTGGGTTTTACCAGTAAACTAAAAAAGTGAAGTCTAATTAATACTTCACTTTTTACAATAATTATAAATATTTTATTTTAATATCATCAACAATCTGTAAAATCTTATCTCTAACATCTATGGGTTCTAATACTTCAATGTGATTTCCAAAAGAGAGCACATATCCATAAATCCAATCATTTTGAGGATACTGTACATTTACAATAAAATTTCCATCGTTATCGTATAATATATTATCAATATCAAATTCATCATAAACTCTATATGCTATATCTTTAGAAATTTTCAATTTTAAAATAATATTTTTATTCTTATCTTCTTTTATCTCTCCCACTTCAATTGGTATGCTTCGTATAAATGTCTGCTCACAAATACAGATATTCTTCATCCTTACGACCTTAAAAATTCTATAATCATTTTTTTGACGACAATAAGCTTTAATATACCATGACTTTTCTTTAAACCAAAGCATAAGTGGCTCTACACAACGTTTAGTTATCTTTCCATAAGTATTTATATACTCAAAAGTTATAATATTACAATCTAATATAGCTGATTTTATCTTTATAAATTTATCTTTTTCTACATCATTACTACACCAATGAGAAAAATCAACAGTTATCCAATTTAAATCTGATTTACAAAACAAGGCTCTAAGTTTTGCTAATGTAGAATTCATATCTGGATATTTAAGCATATTTAAACCCTCTAGTGATGCTAGAATTTCTTTCTGCTCTTGCTCAGATAAAATAGATTTATCAAAAGTAAAATTATCTAAAATACCTATACCACCATTTCTACCTTTATCAGTATAAATTGGAATACCAGAAGATGACAATATTTCAATATCTCTACAAATAGTTCGCCTAGATACTTCAAAGTGTTCAGCTAACTCCTTTGCAGTTACTCTTTTCTTATCTAACAGGATATAAATAATTTCAAATAATCTATTACTTTTCATATAATCACCTCATTACTTTATTATAGTATAAAAATAAAGCAATCTAATATCATAATATAATGCTTACATTTCCCTTTCTACTTCAAAACGCAAAACAGTTTTCAATGACTCAGGAGATACTTTTCTAGCATCACTTATATAAATTTCACGATGTATATAAGATTTTCTTAGAAGCTTATTTTTTTTACAAAATTCACTCATAATGTCAAAGCTTTCTGGTTCATCATCATATGAGCCTATATGAAGCATTTGAACACATAGACCTTCATTAATAGACCCAAATCTAACTTTTTCAAGAAGATTATGTGGTTTCTTCTTTTTTAATATATCAATAGCTTTATTTAACAGGTCTTGTGTAACAAAATCTGGCTGACGTATCATTATAGTATAAATCAAATCTTCTTTAATAAGTATATCTGAACATTTGCTTTTTTCTCCCTTATTCCATATACCTTCTAAAGGAAAAACAGTATAATCAAAATACCCTTCTGGTACAATTCCCTTTTGAGGCATAGTTTTTATTGCATATGCCAAAGAGTAAAGTACTCCTATTGCTTCAGTAAATTCTTTAGTATTTGGGTCTCCACTGCCTTTTAACATGATAAATTTCTGCTCTGGTACTTCAACTATCACAGGATTCTTCTTAGGTAAATATAACTCTTTATCTTTTTTTCTCCATTCATATTTCATAAAAAATACCTCCGTATATACATTTTATACATTGATATTATCATGCTAAAGGTGACATCAGCGTGTCACATTTTATAAAATAAATTATATTATAAAATCTTCATCTTCTAACTCTTCATAGACCCCTTTTTGATATCCATTACCTTTAGTTGAAAAGAAATCATGTGTTTTAGTTTCAGTACTAAGTCCATTTAACACAATTGGATTGATAGCATTTACATTATAGAGTCTTTCAAATCCTAAATTTTCTAAAGCTCTATTTGCATTGTATTTCAAAAAATCTACAACCTCTTCTTCAAGTCCACTATCTTTATATATTACATTTGTATACTCTATCTCATTTTCCATAAGACTAGCAAGTATAGAATACATCTTATCTTCTAATTTTTTCTTATCAGTATTATTAAATGAATTGTATATCTCTTGTGCAAGAAGCCCTATGTATTTACCATGTAAAGATTCATCTCTAAGAATAAGTGATATTATTTCTCCACTAGCCACCATTTTTCCTTGACCAGACAGATACAATGGATAAAAGAATCCTGAATAAAACAAGAAACTCTCCAAAAACACGCTTGTAACCATTGATAAATATAAATTCTTTTGGTTTGTAGTATTTTCATATTGAGCTAGAACTAAATCAGCCTTTCGTTGTAATGTTGGCTCTGTTTCTATCCATTCAAATAAATCATCTATCTCGGAGTTAGAAAGCAAAGTCATAAATATGGAAGAATAACTTTTTGCATGTATTTCTTCCATAGTACCCATAAAAGATAAAACTGCTTTTCTTTGAAGATTATCTGTTAAACCCATCATTGATGGAATTCCATTATTCCCTTGCTTTGTATCCAATAAGGTCAGTCCACCTAACACTTTTTTATATAAGTCTTTTTCATTATCATCTAATTCATTCCATACCTTAATATCTTTAGAGACAGATATTTCTTCAGGAAGCCAAAATTGTTTTACATTTTGTTCCCAAAAAGCCTGTGTGAATCCATCTTCTTCTTTATTCCAATTAACTGCATCATGTGTTTTATGTAATTTAAATGTCATATATTTCTCTCCCTATACTGAACATACTAGACACTCATGAGTATCTCTTGTCATCTTTGTTCTTGTGTAATATAAACTTTTAAGACCTTTTTTATATGCATATATGTAATGTCTAGCTATATCTCTAGTTGTCTTTTCATCTGTAACAAACAATGTTGTTGATATTCCTTGGTCAACATGTTGTTGAACTGTTGATACTAAATCTATAACTTTCCTCATATCCATTCTATATGCTGATTGATAATACAACATATTTTCATTAGTTAAAAATGGCATTGGATATATTGTAGTTGAATCTCCATATGTTCTTACTTCTACTGGCTCAGTAATTGGCATTATACTTGATGTTGCATTTTGGACATAACTAATGCTTTGAGTTGGGGCTACTGCCATTAAATATGCATTATATATACCTTTTTCTTTGACCTCATCCAATAATTTTGTCCAATCTTCTTTTGTTGGTATATAAATACCTTCAAATAATGCTTTTACCTTTTCTAGCTTAGGTAGATAAGATTGTTCATAGTATTTTGATAATACCTTGCTTTTTCTTCCCTTAGCATATTCTGATTTTTCAAACCCTTCAAAAGTTTGATTTTTTTCTATAGCTATTTTCATAGATGCTTTAATTGAATAATATCTAATCATTGCAAAAAATACATCAGAAAACTCTACAGCATCCTCTGAAGTATATAAAATATTTTCTCTTACTAAGTATCCATGCAAATTCATAGCTCCCAATCCTATAGAATGAGATTTGCTATTACTATTATTTACAGTTGGTACTGGCTTTATGTTTGTTTTGTCCGCTACAAATGTCAATGCTCTTATTGATGTCTCAACTGTGCTTTCTATAGTTTTATTGTCCATAACATTTGCTATATTTAAAGAACCAAGATTACAACTTATATCTTGACCCCATTTATTTTCTCCACCATAGCCTTCTATTTCTGAAGATGTTTGATACTGGAAGATTTCACAACACAAGTTAGACATTTTTACCATACCAACCTCTTTCAATGTATGTTCCCTATTGGCTGTATCTATATACACTACATATGGATATCCACTTTCTTGTTGCATTTGTGCTATTTTAGTCAACATTTGTCTAGGATTTATTTCTTTTTTTCTTATATCTTCATCATTAACTAATCTATCATACCACTCACTCATTTCTATCTCATCAAGGTAAACTCCATACTTTTTATACACAGTATGAGGATAAAATGCATAAGCTACTTCATTTTTTTCTGCTAACTCCATAAATTTATCAGGTATAATAGCTCCCAGCGATAATGTAGCAAGTCTTATTTTTTCATCAGCATTTATCTTTTTAGTATCCATCAATAATTCAAAATCAGGATGAAATACTGTGAGATAAACTGCACCAGAACCTTGTCTAGCTCCCATCTGATTAAAATAGCTGAATGATTGTTCCAACATTTTAGCTACTCCAACAACACCTCCAGCTGCACCTTCTATATCTTTAATAGATTCACCTGATGCTCTAAGCTTAGATAAGTTTAACGCAACTCCTCCACCTATTTTTGATAAATGATTTGATGAAGATATCGCATATGAAATACCTTCTGTGCTATCTTCTACAGATAGTAAAAAACATGATACCATTTCTCCTGCTCTCTTTCTTCCAGCATTTAAAAATGTAGGTGTAGCTGGTTGAAATTCTTGTTTTACTATTTTGTCTGCCAAGTTTAAAGCTAGACTCTCATCACCATTTCCTAATGTTAAAGCTACAATTAATACTTTTTCATTATATGTTTCTAATATCTCTTTTCCATCATTACTTTTTAATGCATAATTTTGATAAAATTTATTTGCACTCATATATGATTGAAACTTAAATTTATGTTCCTCAATAAGTTTGTATATCTTTTTAATAAAATCCATGCTATATTTATGTATTACTTCTTCTAAATAATAACCTTCATCCATTAGATACTTCAATCTTTCTTCTAGATTATTAAATTTCTTTAACTTTGGATTTATAAATTCTTCTATGTAACTACTTAGGGCTTCCTTATCCTTTTCCAGTTGATATTTCCCTTGTTCATTTTTAATTATCACTTGATTGTTAAGCTCTATCCAATTCATTATTTACCGTCCTTTTAACATAATCTTGTGCTATAATTTCATTTAATTTACTTATTATTTCTTTTAATATTTATCAGCGTAAATTCCAAAAACAACCTATAATTATAGGGCATAATAAGTATTTTTCAAAAACAAAAGCACTACATATAGTTAGTGCTTTATCTATTATATACTACATATAGTATATACACAAATTTTTTTATATCTAAACTTTTATTATTGTATTACTGATATTATTTTATTCTTTAAATAAAACCATAAAAATGTTTACCCAGTGTTTATATGTTACTAGAGATAATAAATCTTCAATAATATATTTAATATTTTATATATTATTTAGAAGTTTTTTATTCATTGTTATATAATTAAATATATGACTATTTTGCTACTAAATATATAAAAATAAATTTGTGAAGGTGATTTTAATGAAAACTATTTCTAAACAAGAATTAGAAAAAACACTTGAGAAACATTATTTATGGCTTAAAAATAATAACGATGGAGAAAGAGCTGATTTAAAAGAAGTAAGATTAGAAAATATGGATTTAAGAGGATATTATTTAAGTAATATTGACTTTTCCTGGTCTGACCTTATCAATTTAAATTTAGAAAATGCAGATTTAGAAAACTCTAGCTTTAAGAATTCTTATTTTTCAGATTGTTCATTAAAAAATTCTATATTAAAAAATACAGACTTAAGTGGTGCAAATTTTAGATTTTGTAATTTATCTAACTCAGATATTAGAGGTACTAATCTAGAAAATTCTAATTTAGAATATGCTACATTGGATGGAGTAATATCAGATGAAAGTACTCGTTTTTTTAAATTATACTGTCCTGAAACAGGAGCGTTTATAGGCTATAAAAAATGTTTTAATTTTAGAATGGTACAATTATTAATACCAAGTGACGCAAAAAGAGTATCTGCTACATCAAATGCTTGTAGATGTGATAAAGCAAAAGTACTGTCGATTACAAGTATAGATGGCAAAGAATCTTTTAAAACTGCTCGTGCATATGCTGATGAAAATTTTATATATAGAGTAGGAGAAATGGTGGTAGCTGAAAATTTTCATGAAAATAGATGGAAAGAATCAACTACAGGAATTCACTTTTTTTAACTAGAGAAGAAGCTGTTGGTTATCTGTAAAGTATTATTTTTTTATTGAAGTGTGTAATTGAAAATACACAATAAAAAAATGTATTACTAAATAAATATTTTCTAAAAAAGAGTATCTAGAGATTTAAAAAATGCACTTTAAAAATCTCCTTATGATACTCTTTTATATATTTTATCATTTCTAAATATGCCATAAGTTACAATTTACAGTAAATTATTTATATCAATACTATCCACCATTTTAGAAACTTTATCTACATATTCTATATTATTACTCAGACTCTTATAATACTTATTACTCTCACTTTTATTTCTAAATGAATAAACTTTTTTATTTATTTTTAAAGCCTCTTTTATAATATCTATATTTCTTTTATTAGTTTCTCCTACGCTAAATCCTGTGTCTATTATAATCTTAGAATTATTTAAATTTCTAATAGCCAAATCGAAACTTTCATCACTTATTGACTCAAATGGCTTTTCTGTAAACAACTTTATGCCCATAGTCCTACCAATTTCATAATCAATATCATTTTCATGTATTATGCCAGAATATATACCTATGCCTCTTTTAGTAAAAGCTCTGTAGATTGGTGTTGCTTTACCACCTCCACCAATTATAAAAACTTCATTTTTTGATTTATTGCTAATTTCTACTGCACCTAATAAACTATTAAAATTTTTATCCTCTAATTCATAGAGTGAATTTATCATATTTTCGTCTACCATATCTTCTGGCTGACCATAAGCTATAACTTTGTTATTTTTTACAAGAGCAACCTTATCACAACTTTTTAGTGCTATATCTATTTCATGTAATGAAAGTATTACTGATATTGATTTTTCCTTACTTAGTTTTTTTAGTATATTCATAAGTTCCAATCTATGCTTTATATCTAAATGGGTTGTAGGTTCATCTAATATGATTATTTCTGGCTCTTGAACTAATGCTCTTGCAACCAAGACTTTTTGTTTTTCACCATCACTAAGTTCATCAAAATATCTTTTTTTTAAATGAAGGGCATTTACAGATTTTAATGAATCATCCACCATCATTAAATCTTTTTTAGAGAGATTTCCAAAAAATCCTGTATAAGGATATCTCCCCATATTAACTACATCTTGTACAGTCATTAAATCTCCTAATAATCTATTTGTAAGTACTAAAGCCATCATTTTAGACAATGTCTTTCTGGATATATGCCTTATATCCATATCGTTTAAATATATTTCACCTTTTATCGGTGTTATAAGTTTAGATAGAGACCTTAATATAGTAGTTTTCCCAGCTCCATTGCTTCCCAAAAGACATAATATTTCTCCTTTTTTCACCTCTATGTTTATATCACTTACAACCACTTTTTTATCATATCCAACACTTAAATTGTTAGTTTTCAACATGTCTAAGCCCTATCCTTCCTTTTCATCAATAACATTATTACAATTGGAGCACCTAATAATGAAGTTATTGCACTTATTGGTAATTCTATTGGTGACAAAATTACTCTGGATACTAAATCACAAAGAGCTGTAACTATACTTCCTAAAAGAATTACTACTGGTATCAATACTCTATTGTCTGATGTTTTAAATATCAATTTTGAGATTTGTGGTACTGCAAGACCAATAAATCCTATAGGACCTGCAAATGCTGATACTATTGCCGCTAGTATACTAGATATAAATACTACCAAAAATCTAAAAAATTTTATATTTACACCAATACTCTTTGCATATTCTTCTCCTAGTAAAAAAGCATTTAAAGGTTTTATTATGAATATAGTCATCAAAAGACCTAATATCCCAACTATCATAAGTATTTCTACTTTTTCCCATGTAAATCCGGAAAAACTACCCATAGACCACATAGTAAATTCCTTCAATTTTTCATTATTTGCAAATGATTGTAATATATTTGTAATTCCACTACATACATAGCCAGTCATAATTCCTATCACCAAAAGTGTTGTTATATTTTTTACTTTGCTGGCAAATAGAATAACTATAGACATTACAATTAAAGCTCCTACAAATGCTGCTATAAATATACTCATTGAATTTATACTTTCAAATCCTAATGTATATCCTCCTAAAATCATAAGTGCTACTGATAAAGTCGCTCCTGAAGACACCCCTAATATATATGGTTCAACTATTGGGTTTTTAAAAAATATCTGTAGTAAAATACCAGATACTGCTAAACATGCACCTCCCACCATAGTTGCAAGGACTCTAGGAATCCTTATATTATAAATTATTTTATAGTGTTCTGTACTATCCATTCCTCTTAATACAACATCTATTATTTCTTTAAATTCGATTTTTACAGAACCAAATGCTACACATATCAAAAAAGTAAGTATTATACCTACAATTAAGGTTATAAATATAGTAGTCTTTTTAATTCTGTTTTTATTGGTAAAGTCCATCTATATACTCCTCTTAATAAAACTAGATTAACTCAAATTTATAAAGTTTTCTTGTTAATTTAATCTTATTTATTATTTATCATAATTTATATAATGCTTAATCTTTTCACCTGTAGTACCTGGATGAAATATTTCAACTAAATCCACTATTAATTCATCTGTCTTATCCACTGATTGATAATAATCCGGAGCAAACACCCATAAATTTCCATTTTTGACAACATCTAAATCAGATAACACTGGTGCACTAGATTTTATAGACTCTAAGTTTGGTGCATAATCTGAACTTGATGAATATACAAATATATCTGCATCTTTTGCCACTTCATGTAATTGCTCAATACTTACTCGCCCTTCATTTGAATCGATTGAAGCACAAGCATTTATTCCACCTGCCATGTTTATCATATTATCTACATATGAATTTTTAGGTGCTATATAAGCATTCCCTTCATATACAGATGCCCATACAACTTTAGGTTTACTTTTGTTTTTTATTTTTTTACTAACCTCTTCTATTTTTTGTACTGTTTTATCTAATTCACTAGTAGCTATATCCTCTTTATCATAAAATGCAGCTATCAAGCTTGTCCACTCCATTCTTCCAAATGGATTTTGTTCCTTATATTCATTATCTACAACATAGTTAAGTCCCAATTTTTCTAATTTATCTATAAATTTTGTATCCGCTTCTGATAAACCACTACTCACTATAGTCAAGTCAGGATTTAAGTCTACTATTTTTTCATAATCTGGTGCTAAATTTGAACCAACATAATGTATCTTCCCATCCTTCATTAAATTTTTAATTTCTTTGATAGTCCAATATTGTTCTTCTGTTGTTACTGCTTTTATACTATCTAACTCACCTATTGTCCTTAAAGAACAAGCTTGTGTTGTAGATACTATCAATACATTATCCACAGGTGTTCTAACTATATTTGCATTCTTGTATTTTTCAGGTATTTTTATCTTTTTAGGAATCAAAATTAGTTCTCTATTATCTCCATCAACAACCTTTTTAATTCCATCTTCTAAATTCTCAACACTAAATCCACTTGCATATTTTAATTCTAATTTTTTCCCATTACTAACTTGTTCATTAGTTTTGTCTTTTTTGCTACAACCTACAATACCTCCTGCCAAAAAAATTACCATTACAACTAAAAAAAACTGCTTTAAAACATTTGACTTGAATTTCATCACTTTCACTCCATTATTTTATTTTTTATGAGTGGCTACACATATTTTAAAAAAATATTTTACTAAAATTAATTTTATAAATATAGCTTTTTAGCAAAATAAAAAACCTCTCCTAAATTAGAAAGGAGAAGCTTCTATATCAATTTTATAAAAAATGAATTGATATCTCATTTTATTATAAACTACAATCTCCACCCTAAATTGTATTTATGTAATACTGGGCAGGTCTCCTGACTCACGGCCTGTCCTCCATCAACCTTCCCAAAATTATTATGAATCTCAGTGGATTTGATTTTGTATCCGTATACAGTAGCGGGGGCTGTAGTGAATTTACATCACTTTCCCTATTAAACTAAAATAGTACCCTAGTATTATTTACATTTAATTTTTCATTAAGATAATTGTAGTTTATTGTTAATTACTTTGCAAGGTTGATTTAATATATCCACTCAAAAAGAGGGCTTAAAATGACTATAAAAATCAATCTAAAACCCTCTTTATCTTCTTAGTTTATATTTAATTCATCCATCAAAGTTTTAATTTTACATACTTGATTTTCATCTGGTTTTATAAATGGAGCAGTTACGTAGTCACTTATTTCTAATCCTCTAATATTCATAGCTTTCTTCATTGCTGGTATAAATGGATTTGTTATTAAATAAAAATCCATTGCTTTATTAATATATTTTTGAATTTCGATAACTTTATCCATATCCTTATTATTATAAGCTTCAGCCCATTTAGAACATACTTCTGGAATTAGATTTGATAATCCTCCTATACATCCTGCTCCTCCAGACATTAAGTTGTGTATAAAATTTTCATCATATCCACTGTATATCTTAAAGTTTGGGAACTCTGTTTTCATAGTATTTATTAAATCTCTAGTATGTCCCATTAAAGTTACTGTATCTTTATATCCAACTATGTTTTCATGCTTTCTTGCAAGCTTTAATGTAAGTTCTGGACTTAAATCATAACCAGTTCTATCTGGATAATTATATAGGTATATTTCAGCATCTGTGTTCTCAGCTATCTTACTATAAAAAAGTTCAATACTATCATCATCAAGCGAGAAATAATAAGGACTTATTATCATAACTCCATCTGCTCCACTATTATGTGCATAATTTGAAAGTTCTATAGACTCATCTGCACACATACGACTTGTACCTATAAACACTTTAACCCTCTTATCGACATGATTAACCACTAAATCTATAAGTTCTTTTTGCATATCCATAGACATATTAAAGAACTCTCCAGTACTTCCCATTATAACTAGACCATCTACTCCCCCATCTATAAGGTAATCATATACTTTTTTGTTTCCTTCTCTATCTAAATTTCCGTCTTCATCAAATATTGTAACAACTGGTGTCAAAAATTCTGCTTTCATAATTTAAACTCCTAAAATTTATTTTGATATGTTCATTTAATATGCTTATAGCCTATGTTTTAAGATTATATATAATAAAACATTTACTTAACATAATTTTTCAATATTCCAATACTTTCAATCTCACATTCAATTACATCTCCACTATTCATATATAGAGGAGGAGAAAAGCCCATCCCTACTCCAGAGGGTGTTCCAGTTGCTATAATATCCCCTGCCTCTAAAGTCATCCCTTTTGAAAGTTCTGAAATTATATCTGAGATATCTGATATGAATAACTCTGTATTAGAATTTTGTCTTTCTTCATCATTTACTCTACTATATACATTAAGTTTTACTGGAAAAGAAACTGCACTTTTATGTAAGATACATGGCCCTAAAGATGTAAATGTATCTAATCCCTTTCCCCTAAACCATTGAACATGTTCTTTTTGCAACTTTCTAGCAGAAATATCATTTATCACAGTGTAACCAAAGATATAATCTTCTACATCTTCTTTTTCTATATTAACACCTGTTTTACCTATTACTACTCCAAGTTCAACCTCATAATCCAACTGATTATTTATATCAAAGTGAGCATCTATCTCATCTTCTGGACCTATCGCCTTTGTCACACGTTTTGTAAAATAGACTGTTTTCTCAGGTTCTTCAAAGCTACTATCAAAATGAGTTTGAGTTTCTTCAAGATGTTCTTTATAGTTTACTCCTACACATAAAATATCGTGTATTGGCTTTTCTATAGGAACATGTATAGTGCACTCCTCTTTTTTAAAAACATTATAGTTATTAAATGATTCTTCACTTATAATATTTTTTAACTTAATAATATCATCCTGAGATATACCTTGAATTAAATCATTTACATCTATAAAAAATTTACTAAGACTTATGGAATTGACATCAATAACAAACAATTCATCCTTTGAGAGAATTCCTACCTTTTTAGATGTATCTTCTATACTACTAAAACTAACAAACTTCATACTATCACCCTTTAGTAAAATTCTAAGTGCATACTTTTTTAAGTCTTATATTTTATACATAATTACATACTCTAGCTATTGCCATTTCAGTATATCCAAGTGATTCTGCTTTTGATTGCTTACCATTTGCTACATCTACAACTAGATTTAATAAATCATCTGTCAATTCTTCCATTGTCTGTGGTCCATATATAACTGGACTAGCATCAAAATCCATATTATCTTCCATATTTGCAAAAGTTATTTTATTTCCAGTTATTTTTATTACTGGAGCTATTGGATTTCCTGATGGAGTCCCTCTCCCTGTACTAAATACTACTACTTGAGCGCCTCCTGCAACCATACCCGCAACAGATGAGGCATCATTTCCTGGTGTATCCATTATTACAAGACCCTTCTTATCAATTTGCTTTGCATAATCATATACTTCACTTATTACTCTGTGCCCACCTTTGTGTATACAGCCTAGTGATTTTTCTTCCAAACTTGTAAGTCCACCAGCTATATTTCCAGGAGATGGATTTCCTTCTCTAACTTCTTCTCCAACTAATTTTAATGAATTTTCATATCTATGTACTATATGTAGTATTTTTTCTTTTACTTCTTCATTTACTGCTCTTCTAGCTAATATATGTTCTGCTCCTATAAATTCAGTAGTTTCACTTAAAATTGAAGTAGACCCTAAATCAACAAGTCTATCACTTAATTCTCCTATTAGCGGATTAGCAGCTAGCCCACTTGTTGGGTCAGACCCACCACATTCAGTCCCTAATATAAGTTCAGATATTGGGAATTCTTCTTTTCTAAGTATAGAAGCTTCTTGTGCCATTTCTCTAGCACAACGAACAGCTTTTTCTATAGTTTTTAAAGTTCCATGTTCTTCTTGTATTACAAGAGTCTTTATTGGTTTATTTGTTCTCTCTTTTATTGCATCAACTACCAAGTCATTTTGACAATTTTCACAACCTAAAGACACAACTATCACACCATATACATTAGGATTTGCTGCATATCCAGCCATAACATCCATAGTTAATTGTTGGTCTGAACTTACTTGAGAACAGCCATTTTGATTATTAAAAGTAACAGCTCCTTGAACTTGTGAGGCTATAATTCTCGTTGTATCTGATGCACACACACTTGTAGGTAATATTAATATGTGATTTCTTATGCCAACTCTTCCATCTGGTCTTTTATATCCATAAAATTTCATATTGATTTCCTCCTAAAATAGTCTATTTATCATACTTTATTTGATTTTCTTGTACTATAAATTTTATTCTTATTGCTAATTAGATAACTATAATCCTACTTATTTAATCATTTAATACTAAATATGACTTTTATTGAATTATAAATGTTACTTTATATGTTCGATACAATTTGTTTATCTAAATCTTCTCTAACACTTTTAACATTGTGAATATGTACATGTTGACCAATTTTTATTTCTTGATTAGCTTCTCCTATGTGTTCTCCATATTTAGTAACTTTATCTCCCTCAGCCATATCCTTTATAGCCAATTTATGATAAATAGTTATATCATCTAAAGCTGTTATTGTCTTTATCGTTTTATCTTTTAATTTAAAATTAATTTCACTATTCTTAGATATTGCCTCAATAGCCACTGCAACATTATCTTTTTCATCAATTATCACTGCATTTATCATTATCTTTATTCTCCTTTATAAATAATATAGTTTTATTAATATACAAAATCATCTTAGCAATTATATATCTGTATTCATCAGGCTACTATTGTCCCATCATCTTTTTGTTTTGGGAATTTAGGACATCCATATTTCTTCGCCCACCAGCTAGTTATAAGAGGAACTAATATTGCAGTAACAACTACTGCAGCTGCTACTTGAGTTGTAGCTGTTGCAACATATGGTTGCCATGTTGGGTCAACTAATGCAACAGCAGCAGGAACAGCAATTGCATTCCCTGCAGTTGTAGCTACAGCCCATCCTGCATACCCTGGACGTTTACCTATAAATCTATCACAGAATACTATAAATATACCTCCTACAAACACAGATATTAATCCAAGTAATACTCCAGATAGTCCTCCTTTTAATATACTTGCAAGATTTATGCTACTTCCAAGTGCAAAACCTACAAAGGGTACTAATAAATTACATCCTGGTTCTAAAAATTCTTTCATCTTTTTGTCAAAATTACCTATTATCATACCAACAAGTATTGGTACGATTGCAGCTAATAATGACATTAATGGAACATTTGCAAGTCCTGAAGTCCCAAGAGCTATCAATGTAAAAAATGGACCATCATTCAAAGTAAGTAAACTCATAGTTGCACAATCTGTTTCATCTCCATATGAAGTCATTAATGAAAGATATATACTACCATTACTATTTGTAACTGCACTTATAACTGCCAAAGTTGTAAGACCTAATACTCCATCCATTCCAAATAATTTTCCTATAAGTATGCCTATTAAAGCACCTATAGCAAATTTAGAACCAAGAAGTATTCCTCCTCTTTTTAATACTTTTGGCATTTCTTTAAATTGAAGCTGAGTTCCAAGACATACTAGTTGAACCCCTATTATAGTTGCAGAGCCAACACTTGAGAATACTGCTGTTGTAAATGAACCTATTTGTACAATATCTGGGCAAAATGTATTAATGAAAGCTGCTATAAACATTGGAACTATCATCATACCTGCAGGAATTTTTTTAATAAAATCCATTATCATAAAGTTACTCCTCCTAAAACATGATATTTAATTACTTGTATTAAATTTTTTAGCTTTAATTTTAACGGCCGTTTCGGTTCGTATTTAAGAACTAAGTTTTTATTTACGAATCTTTGAATTAATGATAGCATTTTCCCAATTATGAGTCAATAAAAAAAATAAATTTTTGTCAAAATTTTTTCAAATTATCTGATAATATAGCAATAGTTAGCAATTATCTTCATTATATGCAAAATATAAAAAGTAATTTTTCTCATTTCACATCTATATATCCCAATTTATATAATCTAAATTCACAATATTTCGATATTTTCATATAAAATACGATTATTATTGTCTTATCTTAAATTATATAGCTAAATACAGTTCACTTTCTCAGGTATATTTTGGAAATTATTTCAAGTTTTTAGTATGAATTTTCATCAAAAAAATCATCTATAAATATTTATAATTAAAGCTTATTTGCACATACTGTCATATATTTTATTTCTACATTGTAAATTATCACACAGTATGCTAAAATCAACATATTCTAACACTTTAAATTAACAAAGATAGGGGGAAATTTATGACTTCAGATAATCATCGCCCAACAGCTAGGATATTAGATATTTTAGAAGCATTAGCTGAATCTGAGAATGGATATACTCTTACAGAAATAGCAGATGCTATCAATGCTCCAAAAAGTAGTATCTTTCCTATAGTTCATACACTTAATGCTAGAAAATACATTACTATTGATAAAAATACGTCTAAATATTCCATAGGTATACGTTCTTACACATTGGGGTCTTCGTTTTTTGAAAAAAGAACTATTTTTAACTACATAATTGATGAAATGACTAATATAGTTAATTCTTGTTCTGAAACTTGTCAACTTGGTATACTCGACAATAACGAAGTTCTTTATATTGGAAAAGTTGACTCTCCAGAGCCAATTAGACTTATTTCTTATGTTGGTAAAAAGATACCTGCTAATTGTACAGGTCTTGGTAAAGCACTTTTATGTGATTTTGATAAGGAAAAACTAATAAATTTATATCCAGACGGATTAAAAGGATTTACAAAAAAATCAATTACTGACTTTGATATTTTATATGACCAGCTTCTTGAAGTTCGTGAAACTCAAATAGCTTCAGAATGTGAAGAATCAATGGAATACCTAAAATGCCTTGCTGTACCAATAAGAAAAAACGGATGTATAAGGGCCGCTGTTAGCGTAACACTTCCACTTTTTAGGTCTAGTGAAGAAAAAATAGAACTGATAAAAAAATTACTTCTAAATGCACAAAAAAATATTCAATCTATGATGGAAGAACGTAATGAAGATATTATAATAAATTAGATTGATAAAAACAAAGTTGCTGACTTAATTACAGCAACTTTGTTTTTTTATGCTCTTTTTTATTTTTAATATTTTTATTGACATGATAAAAATACTATGTTAAATTCTAATCATAATCGTAATTACGAACTTAGTTCTTATATAAAAACTCACAATATATATTTTAACCTCAAAAACCAATATCTAATATGTGAATTAGTATAAGACTATTGTAGGTATGTATATTATACATAAAAATTAATTCAAAAAAGGAGATTTTAACTATGAGTATCTATTATGTACCACCAATAAACTTACTTGGAAAAGGGTGTCTTATTGAATCTAAAGACTCAATTAAATCCTTAGGCACTAAAAAAGCATTTATCGTTAGCGATAAATTTCTAACTTCAAATGGTACTGTAAAAAAAGTAACAGATATGTTGTCTCAAATAGGTGTGAACTTTGCTATTTATGATGAAGTTAAACCAAACCCAACTGTGACTAATGTCAATAATGGACTTGAAATACTAAAATCAGAAAATTGCGACTTCGTTATAACTATAGGTGGTGGTTCTCCACAAGATTGTGGTAAAGCTATTTCTATATTAGCTACCAATGGCGGTGACATTAGAGATTATGAAGGTGTAAATAAAACTTCTAAAAAATGTCTTCCTATAGTTGCTATAACTACTACTGCTGGTACATCAGCTGAAGTTACAATAAATTATGTTATAACGGATGAAGATAGGCATGTAAAAATGATAATGGTTGATACAAATGCACTAGCTACAATGACAGTTAATGACCCAGAATTAATGATTAGTAAGCCAGCTAATTTGACAGCAGCTACTGGTATGGATGCACTGACTCATGCTATAGAAGCTGTAGTGGCTAATGGAGCTTATGATGTTACAGATTCAACTGCGCTATATTCTATAAAGCAGATATTTGAATATCTTCCTAGAGCTGTTAAAGATGGTAATGATATAGATGCTAGAGAACAAATGTGTTATGCTTGTTTTCTAAATGGAATTGCTTTTAGTAATGCAGGTCTTGGAAATGTACATGCTATGGCTCATCAATTAGGAGGTTTATATGATTTACCTCATGGAGTATGTAATGCTATGTTGCTACCAATAGTTGAAGAAGAAAATGCTAAATCTGCACCTTCTAAATTCCGTCCAATAGCTGAGATTATTGGAATGAATATACATGGCAAATCAGATAAGGAATGTGTTGATTTTGTAATAGATAAAATAAAAGCTCTTTCAGAAGAGGTAGGAATTCCAAAATCTTTAAAAGATGTTGGTGTTGATAATCCTAATTTTGAGTTGCTTGCTGAAAATTCTATGAAAGATGCTTGTGCTGGAGCCAATCCTGTTTTCTTTGATAAAGACAAAATTATAGAATTATTTAAGAAAATCTCTTAATATAATCACACTTATAAATTAATTATGTATATTTATAAGGGAGTGTCTCAAAATATTTTTATTTGATTATAGACACTCTCTTATTATCTAAACTAAATCCATATTTTTAATTTAATTTCAAACTCTTTAAAATTAATAAATAGTATTTTTAATGAATTATAACTGTTGTTGTGTCTGGTATATTGTCATATATCCACTTAGCATTTTCTGTACTTAGTCTTATACATCCATGGCTAAGAGCTTCACCAAGCCTAGCATCTATTATATAACTTCCTGTTGAATTATATAACACAGAATGATAATAATACCCACCTTTAATTCTAGTAGCGTACTTAACTGAATACTCATCTGTTCCAAAAGAAGGTTTTCTCCCACTTATATAAAAAATACCTGTTATAGTTGGAGTTTCAGGTTTACCTATAGTACATTCCCATTTATATAATTGACCCCAACCTCCATTATCTTTCTTAAAAATATAAGTGTATTTATTTTTAAGGTCTGTGGTAATTAGATAGTCACTAGTACTTTTAATGTTATTTTCATTAACAAATTTAGTCATATCAGTGTAAAAATACTTATAATCTAATTCATTAGGTTTATTTCCATCACTTGACAAGAAATAATTAAAAACATAACCTGTTTTATCATCATATATAACTTTACTCCAGTCCCCTTCTACCTGTAGAACTTCGACTCTAGACTTTTCAGGAATTACTGTAATTATAGTAGAAGTTGTAGACTTATCTTCTCTTAAATTTAAATTACTCCAAGCATATTCGCTTACTGATATTAAATCGCTGTATACATACCCTTCTTGAAAATTGTAGATTACTTTAATCCAATCATCTTCTTCATCTAGAACCTCTAATTTAGAACCTTTAGGTATTACAGTTATAATACTTGAACTTGTAGATTTCGCAGACCTCAAATTTACATTTACTAAAGCATATTTATATATAGGTGCTCTGTATTTTTTAATGTTTATTTTAAATAGCTTCACACATACCCATCCTCTCATATGTCTTTTTACAATACTTTATGAAATTCGATATATATTCGTTCTTCTATTTTTAAACTTACTCTGTATAATTAAAGGTTATTATCCATTTAAATTTACAATATTACAATCTTTAATATATTCTTCAATTATACTTCTAGCTACATTAAAATAACTTATACATTTATCAACTATAACAGCATCACTGCTAACTACTCTATCAAGTTTTTCTAATATAACATCTGCATTTTTTACTAGCTCTACTTCTGTTTCAATTTTCCATACCCTGGCATGTTCTAATATCTTATATCTTAGATTTCCAGAATTAGAAACTGGTGCATCTAAGTAAAATTTAATTTTTGTAGCCTTATATTTATTAAAAAACTTTCCTATTAGATTTAAAGCTTCTTCTGTTTTATCTATAATTTTATATGTTCCTCTAAGACCTGCTAAATCTCTTATATTTCCATCTCTACCTATGACTAGAGTTCCTCCAGATAATGCTACTTCTAGAGCTATTATCAAATTAAAACCATCTATGTATATAATTCCTTCATTTATTTTATCTAAGGAAAGTATCTTTGATTGTCTTATTTTATTTTTTTCATCAGTACATACTGCTCTCTTTAGTGCATCTCTTTGTCTTATTGAAAACTGATATCTATCTCCCACAAAAGTTACAACTGGGTCTATTTTATAATCTCTATTTATTAACCACTCTATTTCTTCTTGAGCCTTTACAAGTCTTACAAGTTCTTTACTTGAAAACCATCGTTTATCACTCTCATCAAAGCCTCTTTTAGATATTTTATTCATAGAGTATTTCACCGCCTTAATATGAAGTTTGCTAATATTATCTTATCCATTTATATTATTCAATATTTAGATTATACCTTTTAATACTCTCTTAAATACAAAATAATTACTTTTTTACTATATTTATACTTTATAATGTAAAGAAAGGATACTATTAGTAAATTCTCATAGTATCCTTTCTTTAAAATTTATTTATAATGATAATTTTAGGCTTTATTTATATATTACACTTATTCTATACTTCCTTTATCATATTAGGAGATAAAACATCATTAAGAGCCTCTGTCATAGTTGGATGTGCATAAACACGGTCTCTTAAATATGTATATTCTACTTCTAAATCTACGGCTAACTGAATTAAATGTATAATCTCACTAGAATCTTCACATATCATGCTAGCACCAAGTATCTTATTGGAATTTTTATCTATTACGATTTTTATAAATCCATCTGTCTTTCCAATTTGTTTAGCTCTTGGAATTGCCTCAACTGGCATCTTTGCTACTAATACATCATATCCTTTTTCCTTTGCTTGTTTAACATTAAGACCAACTCTTGAAAATGCTGGACTTATGAATATAGCATTTGGTATATTTTTTCTATTACTAGTCGTTCTAGTCTTATTTCCAAATAATTGATTGATTATTATACGATAGTCATCTAGTGATATATAAGTAAATTGAGGACCTCCATTTATATCTCCTATAGCCCATATGTGTTTTTTATTAGTTTTAAGGTTATCTGATACTTTAATAAATCCTCTTTCATTTAACTCTATGCCTGCATTTTCAAGTCCTAAACCTTCAGTATTTGCTTTTCTACCTGTAGCAACAAGTATTATATCACTTGTTATTTCCTTTAATTCACTATTTATATCATATTCTACTGTAGCTAAATTAGAAACTTCCTTAATCTCTTTTACCTTTGCATTATTTATAATTTTTACATTTCTCTTTTCAAGTAATTTTATTATTTCTTCTGAATCTTCAATATCTTCATTTGGTAAAATCCCATTATTTGAATTTAATATTGTAACTTCTGTTCCAAAGGAACTATAGATGCCTGCAAATTCTAAACCTATAAACCCAGCACCTATAATTGTCATTTTTTTAGGTAAGGTTCTTAAATTCATAAGAGATTCACTATTATATACTATCTTATTGTTTTCAATACCTTTTATATTAGGTATAAATGATTTTGAGCCAGTATTGATAAATATATTCTCTGATACTAATTCATAAACTTCATTTTCAGTTTTTACTTCTACTGTATTTTCATCAATAAAAGTCGCCATTCCTGTAAATATAGTTACATTATCATTTGAATTTAATTTATTATAGTTAGCTTCTCTAAGCTTTGTAACCAAAGTTTCTTTTTTTTCTATAGCTTTTGCATATTCGATTTGTGCATCATTCCAAGAGTTTATATTTTTTACATTGTTTGCTGAATTTTCTAAGCTTTTAGTTGGGATACATGCTACATTTATACATGTTCCTCCATACATTTTATTTGACTTTTCTACTAAAGCTACCTTTAATCCTCTATTAGCTAAATCTCCTGCTAATGTCTTTCCACCTTTTCCAAATCCTATTATTATTGCATCAAATGTTTTTTTCATATAAATTTCAACCCTTTCCTCTGTTATTTATACTCTTACTATAACAAGATTTTCTAGGTGGTACAATTAGGTACTTTTTTGTAACCTTCTATATTAATACTTTTTATTTTTTTGATTTTCAATGAAAGACATCATAGTCTCTTTATTCATTGCTCCTGGAATGTACTGTGTTACATATCCTTCTTTATCAATTATAAATGTAGTTGGAAAAGCATTAATTCCATATTGATATGCTAATTCTCCATCTTCATCAAGTGCAACGGGAAAAGTATAGCCTTCATCTTTTAAAAAGTTAATTACATGTTCTCTTGAACCTTCTCTACCTAAATTAGGTGATGCTACACCTAAAATTACTACATCTTCATTATTTTTCTTATAATCCTTGTACAACTGCTCTATATGAGGCATTTCCTCTTTACATGGAGGACACCATGTAGCCCAGAAATTTAAAAACACAACCTTACCTTCATAATCACTTAATTTATGTGTTTTACCATATTGGTCAGTTAAAGTAAAATCAATAGATTTTATTCTCTCTTCATCATTAGAGCCGTTATCACTATTTTCATTATTAGATTCTTTTTTATTATCTCTGTTACCAGACTCTTCTTGTGTATTGCCATTAGAATTTCCTTGTTTATTATCTTCTTGATTCACACTTTGATTATTTTCAACTTTATTTTTTTGTGGAACATTAAAATGCTTGCTCACACTTTCAAACCCATTTATCATCATTAATATTCCTGATATTATAAGTATAGCTCCACCTATCTTTTTAATAATTTCCATATTAGATTTTATTTTATCTATAGTCTTAAATAACTTACTATAGAACATAGCTGTAATTATAAATGGCAAAATAAATCCAATGGTATATACTACTATTAAAAGATTTGCATTCAAATGATTAGTTGAACTAGAAACCATTACTAATACAGATGCTAATATTGGCCCAATACAAGGTGTCCACCCAAAACTAAATGTAAAACCAAGTAAATATGCTGTTATTGCTCTCATTTCTTTAAACTTTACATTTAATCTTTTTTCTCTATTTAGTATTGAAGACTTAATTATTCCCATATAAAACAATCCCATGATAATAATTATAATCCCACCTATAAACATTATTAAGTCTTTATTCTCATTAAAAAACATACTCAATACTCTTACTGATGAACCTAATATAAAAAAGGTTGTTGAAATTCCTAGAGTAAATAAGATAGTATTTTTAAATAGAGAACTTTTTATAAAATTAGTTTTTCCTTCTTTTAAATTTTCCACACTACTATTTGACAGTATACTTAGATAAATAGGTAGTATTGGTAATATACATGGCGAAAAAAACGATAATATCCCTTCTATAAATACCACAAATAAATTTATATTTTGCAAATTAAAGCTCCTCCTCATTCTATTTACATTATTACAATAAAAAATTATGTCCTTTTATTGCTTTTACTTTTATTCTCACGATAGCCTAATTAAGTCACTGTAAATTCAAAAGTAATTTAAAAGCTTACTTATCGCAATTTAAATTATTATTGCTCCACATAATCATCTTTTCCATAACAGGAAGTAATAGTACCCCTGACTCGCTTAAAAAATATGTTGATTCTACAATATTATTAATTGATTTTTTATTGTTGATTATAATTCCTTGCTCAATTAAAAAATCTAATTGTTGAGTCAACATTTTCTTACTACATTCTGGAATGGCTCTTTGTAATTCTCCAAATCTTTTTTTATCTTTTTGTAACTCCCATATTATTATAGCTACCCATTTTTTACCTAATATGCTTGATAATGCCTCTACTGGACAGTCATATATCATATCATCTATATTATACATTTTATCTCCTCTTTCTTTTTATTAATTATTAAGACATGCTTTTATTTAATTTATAAATGTTACAAATGTGTTGAGATTTACTAGTTTAAGGTTGTTAATATATATTTTAGTTTTAAAATATTTCTGAGGTTTCATATAATTACTATATCAGTTTTATAAATGCATCACAATTGGGTACTTTTTTGTAACTACATATTTATAACTACATAAAATATTTATAACTACATAAAATTAAAGTTAACTATATTAAATAAATTTAGCTCTTATATAATAATTCTTTATCTAAGTTCTTTATCCTGTTTTAATAATTTCTATATACAACATCAAACCCATACCTTGATATCTACCCAAAATTATACAAATTAAAAAATCTGACAGATATTTATCTGCCAGATTATTAAATGATAAACTTGCTTTTACACTTATAAATCTAATAATATTGAAATAACTTCAAAAGGTGCTATTTCATATATTTGTTGTTCCTCTAATTCTTCTATTGCATTTATAACTTTCCCGTTTCTATCTTTAAATATTTGCTCATCTAATATCAACTTCTCACTTGTTGGATTTTCTAACCTTATTACAAACTTCTCTTTATCATAGTAAGAAAGATAACATGCTGATACAAGATAATTTTCTGGTAAAGATATTATCTCTAACTCTCTGTTCACAGATTTTTCAACAATTGACCTTTGAATCTTATTATCTATACGATATAAAAAGAAGTTATAATCCTGTAATTGATAATTTATAGATTCTTGCAAATAGTTATGAGTTAAACTTGCAACTTCTGATTCATCAAAAGATTTAGAACTCATATATATTGCAAATGAAAACTCTACTTCTCTAAGTATTTGTGCCTTTTCAGTTTTAATTCTGATATGTCCCTTTTTAGTGGTATCTCCAGAAGCACGTCCTGGTCTATATAATAAATCAGGTTTTCCTAATTCATCTGTAGTAGCAAGTAAAGTCAACGCTATTTCATCATTGACATGTTGATACTCCTTTATTCCTCTAGTAAAGACAGTACAACTTCTCTTATCATTAGTAAGTGTAATATTACTTTCCAAAGGTTCTAAATCTATAGGCATTTCACTATAAGTATTTTCCCAATTACTTAAAACCCCATTTTCTCTTGTTATATATCCAAATGGTAATGATGCTATATTTTTATTATCATTTATATCCGTTTTTACATGAACACGTAATCTATGATTACATATTGTATTGTTGACATGAAGTTTTACCTCTATCAATGGATTATCTTTTGATAAAATAATGCTAGCTCTTACATTTAATTTTCCATTGAGATTTTTATCTTTTCTATCTTCCAATGTAAGTGGTAGTAAAGTTGTACCTTCAACTACTATCTTTTCATATCCTAATGTTCTTTTTGTCGAAACATTATTAAACAAAAGTTCTATCTCGTCATCGTCTTGTAATGGTGAGAAATCATAAGTATCTCCTGCATTTCCGCTATCTTTTAAAGTTAAAAAGTTTGATATATAAGTTCCATCTTTAAGTTGTAAATCCAAGCTTCCATCTTTATATATTACCTTGTATTTATCGTTAGATATAAAGGTATCATTAGACTCACTAAGTGACAACATCTCTTTATTACTTGTTTCAAAACTAATAACTTTATAACCAAGTGCAGGAAGTTGTATATTTATTCTTACTTTTAGTATATAATAACCTGGTTCTTCAATAAATATATTACCAGCAGGTGTCTCTTCCAATACATTTTCTCTTGGTTGTATGTAAGTTTCTTCAATTATAGTAGCATCTAAATTTTCTTTAAAACAAATATTTTTACTATCACTCACTACTTGTATTTCTTTATATCCATTAAATCTTTTAGCTTCTGAATTAAACACTAATACATCATTTTGAGATAACTTAAGCCCTTCTGAAATTTTCTTTACAATAGTGTTTTCAATACTATCACAGATTTCATTAGCTTCTCTTATACGGTGAAGAATATCATCTGTTACAGTATCAGTTACACAACCAGCCAAACTATCATGAGCTTGCCCCTCTAAAAGCTTTTTCCATGTGTTTATTAATAATTGATTGCTTATTTCTATTCCACTCTTTTTAGCAATTACTAGTAATGGCTCTATTCTCTTAATTAATTTATTTTCAAGTTTATCACATGCTAATTTTATATCCATTCTACTAGAACCAATTGATTTATGTATTCTTGCAAGCACTGGTTCTCTAAATTCACCTCTGTAGCTTTCTAATGATTCTATGGATTTTACATATTTCAAAAAGTCTTGATATGAACTTGTTATATAAGAATACTTTCCAATATTATTAATCTCTTCAACTTTATTTTTAAAATCACCTATTATATTTAATTGGTCATTTCCTGAAGGTATTAATACCTCTTCTACATCACTATATGATTTAATAAAATCAATAGCGGGGTCTAATCGTCCATTGACATACTTTGGTGAAGGTTCTAAAAGCATACCAGTTCCATATCCATGTGGCATATTTACAGCATATATATACTTTTCTCCATTTAAACTTTTCCATTTAAAATACGGTGATTGAACTTGCTTTCCTAAGTGGATACCCCTCCAAAAGAAAATATTATCAATCCCTACATGTCTTAATAAAATAGGCATCTGTGCATTAAAACCAAAGGTATCTGGTAAATACCCGATTTTCATATACTCACCATACTTTTTACTTTCAAATATTCCAATCATTAAATTTCTTAAAATAGATTCCCCTCTAGCGAAGAATGCATCTGTTTGTGTAAACCATGGTCCGATATATAATCTTTTTTCTTCTATTAATTTTTTAATACTTTCTATTTTTTCTTTATGTACTTGTGTATAATCATCCAAAATAGAAAGTTGTCCATCAAGTACAAAACTTACATCTGGATTACGCTCTAACTCATCAATTATATCTGTAAATAATTGCTCACTAAGTACTAATGCATCTCCAGAAGTAAAATACCACTCTCTGTCCCAGTGTGTATGATTAACAATATGTGCTTTTATCATTTATGCTCCTCTATTTCTTCATTTTAATATTTTTAGGCTGTAATCAAGACTCAACAATACTCAAAACTTATACTAACTATAAAATTTATATTAAACCTAAATTATTACTTTTCTTAAATTTTTATTGAATTTTAAGATTCCCATTCTGCTTCATCAAATTCATCATCTTCAAATTCATCATCTTCGATAACTGGATTTCCACGTAATATTATAACTAAACCTGCTACAATTACTGTTCCTACTGCAATTGATAATACATACATTGGCCAGTTTTCTACTGTAAACCATCCATAAAATCCACTAATTGGAGTTGCATTCACTGAACCTAATCCAACTGCCATAGCTGAGGCAATTGCTGTACCAATTACACATGATGGTATTACTTTTAATGGAGATTCTACTGCAAAAGGAATTGCTCCTTCACTAACTCCAATCAACCCCATTATAAGAGATGATTTACCAGCTTCACGCAGCTGCTTATTATATTTTTGTTTTGCTAATATAGTAGCAAGACCTAAGCCTAGTGGTGGTATAACAATTCCTACCATTGCTGCTGTATTAGGTGCGTAAATCCCACTTGTTAATAATGCAAGTGATGTTGTCAAAGCTGCTTTATTAACTGGCCCACCTAGGTCAACTGCCATCATTGCTCCAATAATAGCTGCCATCAATATTTGATTTGTACCTGATAATCCATTTAACCAATTTTCTAAGCCAGTATTTAATGTTGCAAAAGGAATGCCTATGACATAATTAATTAATATAACAGTTATTAATGTTCCAAATACTGGTACTATAAATATTGGTACTATTGAAGCTGCTGACTTTGGTAATTTAACATTATTTTTAATAAATAAACATGTATATCCTGCGATTAAACCAACTGCTAAAGCTCCTAAAAAACCTGCTCCAATATCCTTAGCAATCATACCTCCAACAAGTCCTGGTACTATAGCTAATTTATCAGCTATAGAAAATCCTATAAAGGCTGCAATTACAGGAAACATTAATCCTAAAGCAGTGCCTCCAAAACCATCTAAATCATGTAATAATCTAACAATACTACTAGCACTTTCTGCATATTTAACGTCCCATATATCTGGTATATTATATAAAGAACCCCCTACACGAGATATTGCCATTATCATAGCACCTGCAATTACTAATGGAATCATATATGAGATTCCTGTTAAAACATGCTTTTTTAACTCAGAGACTATCTTTTTTAACATTATATTTCCCTCCATTTATTTAGTGTCAATTAACTTTAGTGCATCATTGATTACCTTTTCTGCATCTTTTATAGGTGCATTAACTGGTACTTCTAATATTTCTTTGCCTTCAAAACGTTCAGCATTTCTAACTTTAGTATCTACAGCAAATATTACTACTTCTGCAATTTGCGCATCTTTTTCAGTTAATTCATTGTCAATTCCAGTTGCTCCTTGTGTTTCAACTTTTATAAGATGACCCATTTTTTTTGAAGCCTTCTTTAATGCTTGTGCTGCCATATATGTATGTGCAACCCCTGTTGCACATGCTGTTACTGCTATAATTTTTCTTTTCATCTCTACATTTCTCCCTCATTAAATATTTTAATTACTTCTTGTGCTGAATCAGCTAATTTTAATGCATCCACATTGTCATCATCCATTAACTTAGTTGCCAATTTAGACAATAAGACAAGGTGGTTACTGTCTTTATCAATGTTACTTATAGCCAACAAGAAAATGCTATCTACTGGTTTTTCATCTAAGGCTTCCCATTCAATTTTATTTTTGGATTTTGCAAATATTATAGAAGATTTCTTAACAGCATCACTTTTCCCATGAGGAATAGCAATACCATTCCCAATACCTGTAGTTGCATGTTCTTCTCTTTCTAAAACAGACTTAACATATTCTTCTTCATTATCCACAATCCCATTTTCAACAAATATACTACTTAATTTTTTTATTGTTTCTTCCTTGGTAGTTGCATCAAGATTAAAAACAATCTGCTCTTCCTTCAATACATCTGATATTTTCACTATATATTCTCCTCCATTAGCAAATCGTACACTTCTTTTGGTGAAGTTGCACTTAATATGTTATTTATATTTTTTTTATTGTCAATGAAGTCATAAAAAACTTCATATATTTCATCAAGCTCCAAATTTTTGTCATTTTCTAATGAAATAAAGAAAACAACTTCTACATTTTCATTTCCCCATATAATAGGATTTTTTAAAGTTGCAACAGATATATTAGATTTTTTAATATAACTAGGATTAGCATGAGGTGTAGCTATATATTGAAAAGATGTGTAAGATAAATTTTCTCTTTCAATTGCACTTTCAGCTATACCTTCTTTCGCATAACCTCTTTTTATTAAGTTATCTGTTATACATCTAATTACATCTTCATAATCTGATGCCTCAATATTTAACAAAATATTTTCCTCAAATATTAACTTTTTAAAAGATTTAGATTTTCCAGAAGTAGTTCTTGGAACATTTTGTATGTTTTTCTCTAAAGTTCTTATATCATTTTCATTTAAAATAGGGCTAACTACTATAGTTGGAATAGTTTCTAATTCTAAATAAATAGTACTGATTACTAAATCTGCATCAATTTTACTAGATACTAATTCTTGGACAGAAAGTATCTTTTCAATCTTTACCATAGGGAAGTATTTTTTTAACCTTGCAGATAATAACCTAGAAGAACCTAACCCTGTACTACATACTAGAATTACCCTAATGCTTTGTGGTAGTTCTTTCATTCTTTCTCTAAAAGCTTCAAAATGTAGTGCTATATAAGCACATTCGTCATCATTTATTCGAATATCATATATAAATTCAATTACTTTTTTCAAGTTTAAAGCTTGTTCAAATGATAGAGAAAAGTTTTGCTTAATTGTATTTACATATGGGTTTTTGATACTAAGACCATATGTCAATCTATTTATCGACGAATGTATATGTGTAGTTAATCCATCAATTAAATCTTTATCATAGGCTGTCTTATACAATGTATTTTTGATAATTTCTCGAAGATTTGAGATATTGTTTGTATTCGCTTCATAAGGTTTACTTGAATTACTTTTTAGTTCAGTAGTGTTTCTATGCTGGTCAGCAGCTACTAAGTGCAGATTTATATATCCAATTTCAGAATTTGGCAATAATATTGAAAATTTTTCTTCTAGTTGCTTTGCTAGATAATTTGTATTTGGCATTTGATTATTTTCTATCTTATTAGTATATAAATTTTCTTCTATATATTCACCTTTTCTAATTCTTTCTACTGCTATAGCTAAATGAATAACCAGTGATTGAAATTCATAATCAGAAAACTCAAATTTTCTTTCCTCACTAAAAGTTCTAAGAATCTCAATAATGATAGATAAATCATCCTCAAAAAAGATACCATTCACATCTGCTTGTATCTTCTCAAAAGCTTGATAAAAACTTTCTTGTTCTTGCTTAATATACCAATTTCTACTCCAAAATTTATGTATAAACTTAGCAGTAAGCTGTCTTTTGTCTCTTTCACTTATATTCAATTTAATTCCTTTACTAGGTTTCTTATATATAGAAACTCCTTCACTTTTTAGTAATTTTTCAACCTCAGCTAAATCTCTTTCAATTGTTCCTCGACTTATATATAATTCTTCAGAAAGTTGTTGTATAGTAATATAATCATTACTTTTTAACAAAATTGAGTATATATATATAACTCTCTCCTCTCTTGTTGTAGGAATTTGACTTCCTTTATTATCTAGGTAAGGAAGTATTTTTCTTAAATCTCCTTCAATATAAACACCTATTTTAGGTTTTCTCACTAGAGAAAGACCTATCTTTTTAAGTACTATTTCTACTTCTTTGAGAGATTTTGAAACTGTTTTTTCTGAAACATCTAAATCATCTGCTATTGCTTTAACAGTTGTATGACCTTCTTTTAATAAAAACTTTATTATTCTAATTTCACGATTTTGAATCATATCAGTTAACATTTTCAAACTTACTCCTTCCCTTTGTTTTTATTTTAATGGAAAATGTTTTTCTACAAAACTACTAATATTTCCTGATTAAATACGGTAATTTTTATGTATTGAATACTTTAATTTTAGATGATAAATTAAAAACTGTCTAAATTTAATATGAAAGGAAATAATTTAATGCTGACAATAATTATTGCATTACTTCCTGTAATAGGGTGGGGATTAATGCCCATAGCTGCAAACCTCAAAAAAAGTTCTCCCTACGAACAACTTTTAGGTACCTCTATAAGTGCGTTTATATTTTCCACTATAATAACTTTGGTTATGCATCCTGAGATTACATTTTTTTCATTTTGTGTGAGTATGATTTCTGGGATATTTTGGAGTTTAGGTCAGTTAATGCAGTTTAAAGCAATTCAAATTGCTAGTGTATCTAAAGTAATGCCAATTTCAAATGGTTCACAATTAACTTTTACAACTTTACTAGCTGTAATCTTATTTAATGAATGGACTAGTTCTAAAATGTTTTTGATTGGCACCTTATCAATCTTATGTATAATAATAGGTATACTTCTCACAAATTATCAAACAAAAAAATCTACTAATAGCAATATGTTGAAATGTATTGGAGTTACATTATTATCATCCTTGTTTTTAGCATTATATGTTGTAGCTAATCAAATATTTTCAATTGAAGGATATAGAATTATATTGCCTCAATCTGTTGGAATGTTAATAACTGCATCAATTATTGTTAAGTATTTTTCTAGAGAGACTTTACATAAGGAAAATGTTTTATTTAATCTAATTACTGGAGTATTGTGGTCAATAGCAAATTTAGGTATGTTTATTACAACCAATACTTTGGGAGTTACGATAAGTTTTTCTATTTCTCAGAGTTGTGTTATAGTAGCTACTTTAGGAGGAATTATCTTCTTTAAAGAAAAGAAAAATAAAAGAGAGTGGCTTGCTATTTTTCTTGGAATAATCTTAATCATGTTTGGTGTTTTTATGTTAAGCACAATAAAATAGATATTTATTTATATAAATTAAAATGAAAAATTGATTATCCTCTAAAATACTGTGTTTATCACTGATTTAGCTATAATTAAGAGTCTATATTGCCACTAATTTATCACTTATGAATGAATCTTAATAAGACCATAAATAGTAATAAATATTAAAAGAGAGAAGCTAAACAGTACAATTACTGAATTGCTTCTCTCTAGAGCATTGTCATAACCCCATACATTTTATAGTAATTATTATCTTATAGAAAACATCTATTTATACTTGTTCTATTATTACAATTTTATATTTTTTTAACACATTAAAATAGTGTTTATTTTACATTCACTTTTTTATATATTTTTTCAACATATTAAAGTAGTAACCATTTTATATTTACTTTTAATCAAATATACTAATCTGATTATTATTGTTTTTATCTACTTTAATAGTCTTCATATTTCTAACAGTTATTTTTTCATCTTCTCTTATAGCACCTACAAGTACTCTATTTTCTTCATTATATAGTCTACAATTTTCTTCTACTCGTGTATAATTAAAATTAGCATAACAATATAAACAATAATGTCTACAAGTATTGTACTGCCCTATATCAATACTCTTAACACATCCACAAATATCCCTTTGTGTATCATCCTTTTTGACTTTCACTTCACTACCTATAATCTTTGATATTAACTTATCATCAATACATTTACTTTTTCCAATGCCAAACTTACTTAAATTATATTCATCACAACATATTTCAAGTGTTATATTATACTTATTAGATATTCTAAAAAGTTCCTTCGACAATATTTCTATTTCTTTAATTTGTATAGGTTTTATATGTAATGACTTTGTATTAACTTTTGTTTTCTTGTATAAATCTATAAAACTTATTATACATTTTTCTGTAAATCCATTAAGTTGACTGCATAATCTCTCAAATGCTTTTATATGATAATCTAAGTTATACTTTTCATTTAGAAAAATTGGGTCATATCTCAAAATTACTCTTTCTTTTCCTATGCTTTTAGACAATTCTTTAAATGACTCTATTATCTTCTTTTTATCTAAAATTCGTGTTTCTACATCTTTACCATATGGAGTTATAGTATAGTGAAAATAATATTTGTAGTCTTTTAATTTGTTCAAATCACATATCATTGGAGTTGCATCTTTTGTCCAAAATATAAAGCAATCAACAGTATGTGGATTTAACTCTATCTTACTGACTTGTTTTGGATTCATCGGATTAACAACATACACAAAACCCTCTTTAAGTCTGTTAAAAAACCACTTACTATAAAAAGCAGGTATATCAGTTCTTCTACTTACACTTACTATCATAATTTAACCTCCATCTAAAAGTATAGCTGATATCACTCTTAGAATTGTCCAGACCACATTCTACACACACATTATTTACTAGTTTTCATTCACACAGAAAACATCTTTTTTATAGCTTATTATCCCTATACAATATATGATGTATTTTCTTTGCAAAGTTTTTCCATTTTATCATACACAACACTACTGTCTCTCTCATCTGTCATGGTAACAATTATATCACTTGCCTTAAGAATTGTTTTTCCTTTTGGAATAATTTCTTCTCCTCCTCTTTGAATGGCTACCAAAAGACAATTTTCTGGCCATTGAATATCCTGAATTGCTTTGTTAGCAACAGGAGAACCAAACATAATGGAAAACTGATCTAGTATTTTCTCTCCCCTCTCTCTATGAACAGGTTCTCCATTTTTCTCAAGTAATCTCTCCAGAAGACTTTCATAAATCGGCTTAGATTTCAGAAGTGTAGCCACAATATACGCCACAATTGAAATAACGGATAGGGAAAGCATCTGGCTGACAGAACCTGTCATTTCAAAAATCAATATAATTCCAGTCAAAGGCGCACGTACAATGGCAGTAAAATATCCTGCCATAGCCAGAAGTATAAAATTATTGACATAGTCTAAGTTCATTCCAAAAAACTGTACACCTACCATTCCGAACATTCCCCCAATAAAGGCTCCTAAAACAAGTAGCGGGAAGAAGATTCCTCCTGGCGCACCAGACCCAAAACTAACAGCCGAAAATACAAAACGGATGACAAAAATCAAAACTACCATTCCCAACAAATATTCATGGCTTGTTAGTGCTTCCACCAGATTATGCCCACTTCCAAGCACCTCAGGCATCAAAAGACCCAAAATACCAGCCATAAAAAATGGAATCAATATTTTTCCAAATGTACCTATTTTGGGAATCTTTTTATATAAAGACTGAACAAATAAGGTAAACCAATTATAAAATGCCCCCATAACGCCAAGCACAACACCTAAAATCAGTATCAACCAATAATAACTCTGTGGTAACACATTTCCAATATCAAACTGGAACACTGATTCCATTCCTAGAAAATTAGCTGATATATAGTCCGCTGTTAGAGATGCTGTCATCACAGAAATCAAAACAGACACTGAAAAGTTTTTATGTATTTCTTCCAGTGAAAACATGACACCTGCCAGTGGTGCATGAAAGGCTGCTGATAATCCTGCACTTGCCCCACAAGTAAGCAAGAACTTTTCCTCTGTCTTTCCTCTATCAAGAGCTCTGGAAATACCCTTTCCTGCCATAGCACCAAGCTGTATAGAAGGTCCTTCTCTTCCCAAGGCAAGACCACCCATAAGCGATAAGAATCCTCCAACAAATTTGGCTGGCAACACACGCCACCATACTTGCTTGATTTTCCCTGTCATCTCTCCTTCTAGCTGAGGAATACCACTACCTGAAATCATTGGCTCCCAATTTACTAGCCTTGATACAATCCACGCAAGCAGTGCAAGCACTGCAAACCAAACTGCTGTTTTCACAGTTGAACCTTTTGCAAAATTTAATATTTGGTTAAGCCAGATACCAGCCTGCCCCAAAAGTATCCTATATAAAAGTACAATCAAACCAGCTATAGCGCCTACAAGAAGCCCTTCTCCAATCAAAATGACCTGAAATCGCTCGGCCCGCTTAATTACATGAGATGTATCTTTTTTCATAATCTTTCTCCTCCACTCCATAATTCGGTGTAATATGAATAAATATATTTTTTAGTTCATTTCACACAAAATCATATGTTACTTTTCTTCTATGTTTGATACACATAACCAACTTATAATGTAATGTAAATACTGAATGATTATTGTTATCCAACTTAATTTCATCGTATTTACCACTGAATCAATAATACAATACATTTTTAGAAAAATAAAGAAGGACATATTATTTTATTTTTACTTTATTCTTGACTTTGATAAAAAACATGATAATATTAATCCTAATTCAGACTATCATTAACATCAGTCTAAATTATTATATTTAATAATATTAAAAAGGGTGCAATTATCAAGCACCCTATAAGCTTATTTTTTTAAGAAAGCTAAAATACAATAAAAATATCTATCTCATATCTAGATTATAGTTTTTGATTTGCATATTTCAATGACCATTGGCAATTTACCATACATTTTAAAACACAAAAACATTTAGAAATATCGATTATAGACTCTCTTCCCCCTTGAAAAGTCCAAGCATTTCCATGTATAGCTTTTGCAGGGCATTTTTCTACACAAACACTGCAATCACCACATTTTGAAGCAATCAAAGGATGCTTTTCAACAGAAATTGGTGCATCTGTAAGTACTGTACACATGCTAAAAGCACATCCAAATTCCTCAGTGATAAATAAATTATTTTTTCCCATGAATCCAATACCACTAATATTCGCTATTGTCTTATGTGGTAAAGGGCTAATACCTGATTGCATCTTAGGGTCAATATATCCTCTTTCAATGTATCTGTGTTCTATATTATTTTTTTCTGATTGAGCATAAGCACTATAACCTTTTTTTTGAAGATATTCAGAAATCCAATCAGCTAGTTTTTCCACCTTTTCCTCTTTTTCCAAAAACTCATCTCTGTCTGTAGGTAAATTATTATATATATCTTTAATAAACTTCTTTGATAATCCTATACAAAATAAAATCGCCTTAGAAAAGCCTAGTGTTTGATTTATTGGAAATTCAGATATATCAACAAAACGAATAATGTCTACACCTTCATTGTACAAAATAGATTTCAACTCATCATTCATTTTTAACTCCTTTCACAGCTAATCAAGCAAGAAATAGCTTTATATACTGATAGGTTCTGGCTTTTTATTATGTTAACCAATACTTTGTACATTCTTTATTTCTACTCATAAAACCATATTCAATTAAATATCTTCTAATCGTTGCAAAATCATAATATATAGACTCTAAAATTTGATTAACTTCTTTTTCTGAATATTGCTTTCCTTGGTCAAATTGTTCTAAAATTTTAGACAAAATAACAACTTTTTTCTTTTCTTTTGATGAAAAAGCTTTTAATTTTAGAGGATTCATACTTTCAAATGATGTTTCTAAAATGTGTTTTCTTTCTTCTTCAGTTACTACGTATCTCTCATCTACCATTTTGGCATGTTCGTGGATTGGTATTATAATACTATCTCTATTAGATTTATCTTCAAATACAGATTCATATAAAGCCAAGTATAGCTTAGCTTGTTTTGCTTTTTCTCTAAACATAAATTTTTGATGACGTATTGTAGAAGTAGATACACCAAGCTCTTTTGCAATTTCTTTATCTGATAAATCACTAATAAATAATTTAAATAATTGTTTTTGATTATCTGTTAATGTATTGTACTTTGAATCATTATTGACCAATTGTTCCAAATAGTTACCATGTTTTAATTCTGTATGCAATTCAATAGCTCTTGATGCTTCAAAAAATCTATCACCAACTCTGTATATTTCTCCTACTTCATACGTTTTTCCACAAATAATGCAACTATAACAATTTAAATCTGCATTGAATACATAACCTTTTTTGATATCTTTAATAGAAAGATTTTCAATCTTCATATTATTCACCTCCAGTATATGGTTTATTATTTCAATAAACATATATTACTAAAGTTTATTATTATTGTCAACATTTCTATTTTAAGTTTATGAAGTTCATATATTATACAACGTTTAAATTATAATGTATCTCAAAACAATATATTTAAATCTCTATTTGAACAATTATTATTTATAATTAGCTATTCTTATATAAAGAGAAGAGTATAAAACTAATTACAAAAAATAAAAGGAACTACTCAATTTAAAAGCAAGTAAGTCCCTTTTTATCTAACATATTTATATTAAATTTACATTGTACAACATAAGTTTATAGACAGTAATCTTTTATTTTATACTTTTTATTTAAACTCAATTACAGTATCTTTTCCACCCTCTACATTATTACCTACATTATATGTATTCATATTGTACTCCGAATGATTAGTTATTGTAACTGGAGTAATAAGTGAGATACCATTTGATTCAATTAATGAACGGTCAATTTTTAACATTGGTGTCCCCTCTTTTACTTGGTCTCCTACACTTACTAATGCTTCAAATCCTTCACCTTTTAAGTTTACAGTATCTAAACCAACATGAATAAGAAGTTCCATTCCATTTTCTAATTCTATAACAAGTGCATGTTTAGTTTCTGCTAAAACTGCCACCTTACCATTATATGGAGCATAAACAATATCACCTGTAGAATCTATAGCTACACCTTCGCCCATAAGTTTTTGAGAAAATACAGCATCTGGTATTTTAGATAACTCTATTACCTTTCCTGATATTGGTGATTTTATTGATTTTTTCTTAAACATTTTAAACATAAAATATACTCTCCTTTTTACTTTTAACCATTATTAGCTGCCTTTAGTTTTTCACCTAAACTTCCTCCTGGATGATATTTATAAAAATCAGCTGAGTCAAAATTACTGTTTTTAGATAATGCACATGCAATAGAATCTCCTAAAACCAAAGTAATCGTAGATGATGTTGTTGGTGCTAAATTTAAGTGGTCAGCTTCACCCTTTGCAGGATATATTAAAGCATAATCGCACTCCTTTGCCAATACTGAATTTCTATTTGAGGTAAAAGCAATTGTTTTAGAACCTATTGCCTTAACATATTTTATACAATTTACAACTTCCATAGAATTACCACTATTTGAGATTAAAATTGTAATATCTCGACTTTCAATCATTCCTAAATCTCCATGTACTGCCTCTGTTGCATGTACAAAAAAACTTGGTGTACCAGTACTTGCAAATGTAGCTGCCAATTTTTTACCTATATGTGCAGATTTACCTACACCCATAAAAATCACTTTACCTTTACAATTTGCAATTTCATTAACTATATTTTCATATTCAATACCTGCTTCATCTATTAAACACTTTATAGCATTCATTTCAGTAGTCATAACATCAACCATTGTTTTTAAATAGTTCATAATCATCTCCCCTTCTATATTAAATATTTTTTGCAATATAATCTATAGTTTTTTTAATTCTATTTAAACCATCTTCAAGTTTTTCTCTTGAACATGCCACATTTAACCTCAAATAAAACTCACTTTCTTCTCCATATACCTTGCCTCCCATAATAGCAACTTCACCAATATCTATTAATAGATTTTGGAATTTTTCACTACTTATTTTAAGTTCCGAGAAATCAATCCAAGCAAAGTAACACCCTTCTGGCATAACCAATTTTAATGGCTTTAAATTATCTTCTATATAGTTAATTGTATATTGAAGATTCTCTTTAATGTATTTCAGTAACTCATCTAGCCAATATTCACAGTCATTATAACAAGTCATTGTTCCCAAAATAGCTAGTATAGCTGGTGAATTTACAAAATCACGATATCTAGTTATATTTTCAAACTTAGTTCTTATCTCTTCATTAGGTATAATTACATATGACCCAGTCAATGCTGGTATATTAAAAGACTTAGATGCTGATGTACAAATAAATATAGACTCCAAATAATTGTCTGCCACATTTAAAACAGGTGTCATTTTACTATCATATACAATATCCATATGTATATCATCTGATATTATTTTTACATTATTTTCCTTACAAATCCTTACCATCTTAATAAGCTCTAATTCACTCCACACCCTACCTGTTGGGTTATGAGGATTGCATAAAATAAATATCTTAGAATCTTTACATTTTTTCTCAAAATCATCAAAATCAATAGAGTAAAATCCATTCTTATTTGTAAGAGGAGATTTTATAATATTGCGATTGTTATTTCCTATTACTTCATAAAAAGCATTGTATGCAGGAGTGTTTAGTAATACTCCATCTCCTTCATCACTAAAAATTTCAATGAGTTTACTAATTGAATACATTACACTTGGACTGTAATATATCCAATTGCTATCAATACTGCAATTAAATCTCTTAGAGTACCAATTTCTGATAGAATCTTTAAAATCATCATGCTTCCATCTGCTATATCCTAATACTCTATGATTTAATCTTTCTTTCAATACTTCTGTTATCTCATTTGGAAATTCCAAATCCATATCTGATATTGTAAAAGGAAGTAATCCTTTTTTTCCAAATCTATCTTCTACATAATCCCATTGGGTACAATATGTACCCAATCGGTTTACTTTTTTATCAAAGTTAATCATTACATTCCTCCAAATGACCTTCCATCGCCTTATCCATTTGCTTTCTTAAAGAATACACTTGAGTACCTATAATTACTTGAATTGTGTGTTCATCTAATTTAACAACTGCTATACCACCAGCTTCTTTAATTGCATCTTCATTTATTAGTGATACATCTTGTAATTTTAAACGTAATCTAGTTACACAATTGTCTAATGATAGTATGTTAGATTTCCCTCCTAGTGCTGCTATCATTTGCTGACCTTTGTATGTAGATAGATTTTTAAAATCTGAACCATTTCCTTCAGAAACTTTTATTTCTTTATCTTCACGTCCTGGAGTTTTTATATTAAATTTAAGAATTGCCCATTTAAATACAAAGTAATATATTGCAAAGTATAAAGCTGCTACTAATACTGCTATTGGCCATCCTGTAGCTGTTCCTCTCAAGACTCCAAAACTTATAAATGCTATTAAATCTCCTGTGAATCCCATTAATACACCTAAGTATGGAAGTACCATGTTTGCTAAACCATTCATAAATGTATGGAAAGCAAATAATGCTGGTGAGATAAATAAGAATAAAAACTCTATTGGTTCACTTATTCCACCTATAATAACTGTCAACACTCCTGATATTAAAAGTCCTTTAAGTGCTTTTCTATTTTCTGGTTTTGCTGTACGATATATAGCTAATGCAGCTCCAGCCAAACCATATTGAATCATTAATTTACCTTGCTCCATTTTACCAGCTAAATCAAGAGGTATAATCTGATTATTCTCCACATATGCCATAAACATATTCAATGTTCCAAAGTATGTTTCTCCATCAATAACAGCAGTTCCACCTATTGGTGTAAAACGGAATACAGATGTTACAAGGTGGTTTAATCCAAATGGTATTGTAACCCTTTCAGCTACTGCATATGAGAAATATCCTAATGGCCCTGCTGAAGAAATCCATCTTCCTAAACTTTGGAACGCATTGAAAAATGGTGGCCAAACAATAGGTATTAATAATCCCACAATACTCATAACTATTAAACTAACAATTGGAACTAATCTTGGTCCACTATAGAATCCTAGTGATTCTGGTATTTTCAAATTACTAACTTTATCATACATTGCATAAACAATTAAACCTGCTATAATACCACCTAAAACACTTGTGTTATATGTTTGTATACCCATAATCATGGCTTGACCATTAGTTGACATTTGGTCTGCTGCTACTAATAAATCAGCTCTTGTTAAATAAAAATTTGTACCTATATGCATTGCTATAAATCCTACTAAACCTGAAAATGCACCAAACTCTTTTTCTTTTTTTAATAATCCTAATGGAATTGCCATTGCAAATAATGCTCCCAAGTTATTAAATGCAAATAATCCTATTGTTAACATGAAATTTAAAATCATATTAACATATTCATTTCCTAGAAATGGAACCATTGCAATCATCTTAGGATCTGTAAAACCAGCCCCAAGACCTAGCATCATACCAGAAACACTAAGTAATGCTATTGGGAACATAAACGTTTTTCCTAACATTTGGAAGAAATTCCATAGACCTAACTTATTTTTTTTCATATTTTCACCCTCCTATTTTTATATAAAAAACATAATCTAATTTATAGAAAAACCTAAATCAAAAAACTTAATCCAATAACTAAGTTCAATGATTTAGGTTTTGCCTGCTCAACCAGTTACAACCCTAAAAGTCACTGTTTGTATTTAATAAAAAAGCCTAAATCAAAAAACTTAATCTAATAACTAAGTTCAATGATTTAGGTTTTGCCTGCTCAATCAGTTACAATCCTAAAAGCCATTGTGTTTATTTAATAAAAAAACCTAAATCAAAAAACTTAATCTAATAATTAAGTTCAATGATTTAGGTTTTGCCTGCTTAACCAGTTACAATCCTAAAAGTCACTGTCTGTATTCAATAAAAAAGCCTAAATCAAAAAACTTAACTAAAATTAAGTTCAATGACTTAGGTTTTGCCTGCTTTATCAGTTACAATCCTAACAACCACTGTTTGTTATTTTATTTATATGAATCATTAGATATAATTCTTCTTCTTTACTAATTTTATATTCAAATCTGTCTAATACCAATGCTGCAATTTCTTCAGTACATACTTTAGGTTTATTATAGTTTTTATTTACTAGTTTATACATATCTTCAACATCACTATCTTTGTAAGTTTCTTTTCTTAAAATTCTTTGAACGAAAAACTTTAAGTGAGTTATAAGCCTAGAGTAATTCAGTGAGTTTACATCTAATTTAAATCCATGTACTTCTTCTATTATCTGAACAACTTGTTTTGAAAACTCTAGTATATTAATACCTTCATCTTTTTGAGAATTTTCTAATCCATTGATTATATGAATAGCAATATAGCCTGCTTCATCTTCAGGCAACTTTATACCTATCTTTTTTTCAATTTCATCAATTGCCCATAATCCAAATTCAAATTCTTCTCTATAAAGTTGTTTTGTTTCATTAAGTATCAGGTTTGGTAATTTTATACCCTGTTTTTCTCTTTGGACAGCGAATTCTATGTGACTAGTTAAAGCCAATATTATTGAATCATTTACTTGAGTATTTAAAACTTCATTAGCTTTTTCTATAATTTCTTCTGAAATTTTAAAATATTCAATTGAGGTTTTATTAAGTATTTGATTGTATTTGTCTTTTTGATTATCTTGAACAAAATATTTCTTAGAAATCAAACTTTCATCTATCAAATCTCCTACTTTTTTCTTGAATCCAACTCCAGCACCAGTTACAATTATTTCTGTGCCATCTTCTAGGGAGCTTACTACTACATTGTTATTAAATACTTTTTTTATATTCACTATAAATCCCCTCTGAAAAAAATGTTTCATCACACTTACATAGTATATTATATTTAATTTAATGTCAATATTTAAAATTTCACTTTCGCATATATTTTGCATTTTCCCCTATAATACTACAATTGCAAAATATTTTAATTGTGCACTATATAATTGTCGTTTTTTGTATTTTTTTATTCAAATATATTTAAATATTTATTATATATATTCAATTCTTTAAAGTTATTCAAGATTTTTTATTACACCATATATTTTCCAGTATTTTCAAGTATCTAAATGCGCATTTATTAAGTATTTATTGAAATTTAAATTATATTGTATTATAAGTTTTTTTTTAATAGATATACCTAAAATGAGATTAATATAAAATATTCTTTATATGAAATTTTTATCAAATATTTTTTAAATTATATTTTTATTTTGTATTTATGAATAGATTTCGTATTTTTTCCTAAATTGCTGTAAATACATTAATATTTTAATACCTTATATAATATTTTCCAATTATTTATAATACATTTTTTCATTAATTTTCTCTAATTATAACTTTATCACTTCTAATAATATCTAAGCAATTATAACATTTAACATTTTATGTAAAATTTATAAAAAAATGTATATAATCTAAAATAAGTGACTATACTAAAAATATGATACGGATAACCAATAAGTTCAACCTATCTCCCCCAAAATAGAATGAGCTACAGTTCCCCCCAACTGTAGCTCATTTTCGTGTAATTTAAATATTTTTCATATAATTTCAATTTAAACTGAAACAACTTCTTTAAAGTTTAATCCATATTCTTTTCTTTACTTTTTATAAACATTAATTTTCCATTATTTATTCCCCATATCTCATCAGCAAATAAAGCAACTTCCTCTGAACTTGTTGTTATTATCACACATTTATTATCTTTATGTGCCAAATTGTAAAGCACATTTATTAGATTTTCTTCACGTTTATCATCTGTACTCTCTATAATATCATCACATATTATTAGGTCAGGATTATTAGATAATGACTTAGCAATACACACTTTTTGTTTGTCATAATAAGATAAGTTTTCTACTCTATCCAGTACTTTTTCTCTATCAATTCCTACCTTTTGTAGAATTTTACATGCTATTTCCCTCTTATTCTTTTTCTTATTTTCACTAATTCTCATTGGTAAAAACATATTCTCCAAAATAGTTTCATTATTTAATAAGTTATAATCTTTAAATATTGCTCCTATATCTTTATTTCTATACATATCCTTATTTATATTTCTTAAATCCTTACCCTTATAAATAATACTTCCATCAGTGTAATCATCAAGACCTGATATTATAGATAACAAAGTACTCTTTCCTGCCTGATGCTTTCCTATAACAACATACATTTTTCCAGTTTCAAATTTGGCACTTACATCTTTTAATACATATTTATTACTTCCCTCATACTTGTAATTAACATCTATCAGTTCTAGTATTACCAATCTACATCACCTAATTTCTATCATAAATTATCTGTATTGGTTTATATACAATTGTACTATATATGGCCACTATGCTAGTTAATAATATCAATATTATCGCTACAATAATTATCTTAAATATCAGATTTGGAATCAATTTATCTCTTAAACTTTTTATTTCTTGTTTGATATCATCACTATTTATATCTATATTTTTATATTCTCTATTATTCAGTAAATCAACATTATGTATTACATTATATTGATTTTGATATTCAAAAACATAATTTGATAGTTTTGAAGCTGATATACTTACAATTCCTCCTCCAAGTATAAGGCATACTAAAGTTATCATAATACTTTCACATATGAAACTCTGAACTATCTTAAATTTAGGCATTCCAGTTAATATTAACACACTAATGTAATACTTTATTTTTTTTATTGATATTATAGAATTTATCATCAATAATATCGAACCTAATATTAATATTCCAAGCGTAACTGTAAAAGCTATATTAGACAAATGTTGCATTGGAGTTATTAATTTACTGTACGCAAACTCATCTATAGTAACTTTATAAATGTCACTTAGACCTTTATCTCTTACCTCTTTCTCAAAATCTTTTCTACTATTAGAGTCTATCAATAAAAACCTAGCATTTGTATAAATTATTGAATTTTCTGATTCAATCTTCTTTTCAAATTCTACTAAAGTATTATACGTAGTTAATATATTATCATATATACTTTCATCTTGAGCTATTTCTATATCGTTAACATTCTTATTATCTTTTTTCTTATATGTTCCTACTATTTTTAAATTCAGTTTTGTATTAGTACTATAATCACTTAATAGAGATATCGTGTCTCCAATTTTCAACTTATTAATATCAATAAATTCTTCGCTTACCATACATTCATTATCTTTTTGAAATAATCGCCCTTTTACCTTTTCCAGATTATAGTGCTTAAGACTTTCATTCTTTTCTGTATATCCCATAATCCCGCAATTTTCAGCCCTCATATCATCATATAAGATTTGTCTGTCATCATTAGAATTATATTTTTTATTATCAAAGTGTGCTGTGATATTTCCAATAAAAGATACTTTTTTTACATATTTTGACTTTGCAAAATTTAAATAATCATTTACACTCAAGTTACTATATTTTATTAGAGATTCTCCTGAATCACTTTGAACAATCTTTTTAGCATCAAGCTTAATTTGAACTTCTGATTCAAATTTTTTCTCATAATTCGCCTTTATCACATTAACGTTTGAATTTATTATTGAGGAAATTAATATTGCTAAGACCATCAATAATATAACAACTGTACTAAATGAATTACGCAATTTATTTCTAAGTAAGTTTTTGATTGCATTATTTAAAATATACACTTCACATCTCCTCTTACCAATTCAATAGTGTCTTAGAGTTATTATATCTATCTTAATTTATTCTTTATATTCTTTAAATACTAAATAAAAAATTGACCCTTTACCTTCTTCACTTTCTACCCATATAAATCCATTACATAAGTTACATACATGTTTTACTAAACTAAGACCTATACCATATCCATCTTTATTTAATTCATTTATTCTATATCTATCGTAAAATATTTTTTTCATACTCTGTTTGCTCATTCCAATGCCATTATCTCTTACTGATACAATAACACTACCTTTTTGATTTTTCACATTTACACATATATCTTTACCTTCACCATATTTTATTGCATTGTCTAAAAGATTGGATACACCTCTATAAATCCACTTTTCTTTCCCATAGATACTCATATTTTCATCTTCATCAAAATCAAAACTTAAATTAGCATATACTTTAGAATAGTGGTCACATACTTGTGCACATATTAAAGCTATGTCAACTTCATACATATCTTCATTATTTTTTGTATCACTTATTGCAAGTACATCTTCTACATTATTTGCAACTTTATTGAGAGTATTCAATAGTTCTTCATTTCCGCTTAATTCTAAGCTTGTTCTAAGTATTGCTATGGCATTTTTTTGTTCATGAGATAAATATGAATTTAATCTTTTATAATCTTCAATATGAGAATCAAATTTATCTTTTAAATCTTTATATACTTTAGACATAATAGGGTCTATACTCAACACTTCGTCTTCATCTTCTATATTATTTATATTATTTAATATCTCCATTCTTTCTTTAAACTCTAGTCTATTCAATATTGATAAAAGGATAAAGTTAGAGGTTACTGTAAAGGCAAAAAATAACATTATAATTATATTAAAGTTACTATTAAGTACAATATTATAATCAAAACTTAATCTTTTATCTAAAGTCTTATCTTCCATAGTGTTATAAGTATTATCTATATTCGTTCCATAATATGAATTTGAATCATTAGCTATTAATTCTTTACTTGTATTAGATATATTTATAATATATTTCAAACCTACTGTAAAAATTATAAAGACTATAACAGAATATAAAATTAAAACTATAGTTTTTTTATCTTTTAATCCTTGCATATAGAATATCCTATCCCTCTAGTAGTTATTATTATCTCTTTTCCTGCAACTTCTCTTAATTTCTTTTTTAATCTAGCTATATGCACCCTTAATACAGATGATAATGGGTCAAAGTATTCATCATAAACATGTTCTGATATATCTATACTTGATACAATATCTGGATATCTACTTGCAATATATTCTGCTATATCAAATTCTTTAGTTCCTAAGTTTACTTCTTTGTTATACACATACACTTTTCTAGATGATGGACTTATTGTAAGAGGACCTGCCTCTATATTTGAATTTGTCCTACCATAAAATCTTCTTATAACTGCTTGTATCCTAGCTCTCAATTCTATAATTTGAAATGGCTTTACTATATAATCATCAGCTCCCAAATCAAGACCTTTTGCCAATTCATTTACTCCATCTCTTGCTGTTACAATTATTATAGGAGTATTTAGATTATTACTTCTAAAAAATTCTAATATCTCTATTCCATCTCTATCTGGTAAATTTAAATCTAATAATATAGCATCATAGTCATTTATAAATGCTTTCTCTTCTCCATCTAATCCGCAATTTGCTATATCTACTACTAATCCTTCATTTTCCAGCCCTATCTTCATATTATAAGAAAGCTCTTTATTATCTTCTATTATTAATACTCTCATATAATCATCTCCTAAATAAAATATCAACTTAATCATTATATATAATTAATGTTTATTGAATGTTAATTATATTATAATTATTTAATTCTTATATAAAATCTAACCTTATTATTATTCAAATATTCATACTTGTCAAATTTATGCTTAATTACTATTCTATTTAATATCTCTACCAATATAACTATTAACTTGTTCATCATATTTAATAATTCCAAAATATAGATTAATAAGAATTAATTAACAAAATTCTTTACAAGAACATAACCTATATTAAACAAGCTCATAACTAAAACTTGAGTTTATTAAATTTAAAAATACGAAAGAGAATTATTTATATGCTATTAAAAATTTGGCTTTTAAATAAAATTTTTTTATTCCTTTTTAGTAATAGATAAGTAATAGCTAAAAAGACAATTTTATTGCACACTTAAAAAGGGTATGTCTTACAATATTCTTAAATTATAAATGAGATACCCTTTTTATTTACATATAGACTATTCAACACTTTACAAAAAAGTGGACTCATCTGATAAAGTCCACTTTTTTCTGTAGTCAAATCTTTATTTTGAAATAACTTCTTTTGGTGTTGGGAGTGTATTAAATAAATAATACCTGTAATTTCTATTTTATTAACTTTAAATACTTCTTTTAATATTGTATAAAACAACAATAAATACTTATAATAATTTCAAATATATGTAAAAATTTATTAACTATATTATAAATATAAACTTATAGTTATAACCACTAGTACTACTATTTACTTTTACTTAATAAGTATCAACAAGTACAGATTTTTTTATTTTCTGTTTATCTAAATGTGAAATTGCACTAGATACAGCAGTTTGACCTTGCCCTGCTGGTCCGCTTCCTATTATTGCAATGTCGTATCTCATAATCTCACCTATTTTCTAGTAACCTTTCTTTTTTCTTTTATATAAATATAATATCAATAGCCAATATCACTGACAATTAGGCACTTATTTGTAACTACATAAATAAATCTTATAAATAAAAAAACTCATTTTATGATGAGTTTTTTATTTATATATATAATTGAAATTAGTTATATATATGATTCAATTTTATTTTTCAAATTATCTTTAGGTATAAACCCTATTAATCTATCTATAGGTTTACCATCTTTAAATATTATTACAGTTGGTACTGTAGAAATTTCAAACTTTTGGGCTAATTCCATACTTTGGTCTATATCTACTTTTAAGAAATTTGCTTTTTCAGACATTTCGTTTCCTAAAGCCTCGTATACTGGTGATAACATTTTACAAGGTCCACACCATGTAGCAAAGAAATCCACCACTACTAATCCATCTTTGTTATTTACTTCATTTATAAATTCATTGTTATTTATTATTTTTGCCATAATATATATCTCCTTTATTATTTTATTGTTTTCTTGATATTAATATACTACGACTTATGTACTAGTTCAATTAGTCACTTTTTTGTAACCATCTATTTTTAACACTCTTAAGATTATCATCATAATCAAACATTAATTAAACTTATTTATGAAAATTCAATAGTTACTTATGTAGTAATTATAGAAATCTGTAAATTTTATATATATGTTAACTAAATTTGAGCTTCATTTCAAAAATATACTAAAAAACTTTTCTAATTTATAACTTAATTTTTTGCTTTGTATGATTGACAATTATATATATACATTATAAAATAATATTAGTACCTACTAAGGTAGTTATTATACTTTTGTTAAAGGAGTTTATATATGGATACTATAGTTAACGAACTACAAAACATAGGATTTACCAAATATGAATCACAAATCTACATATCATTACTAAAGGAAAACCCTCTAACTGGTTATGAAATAAGTAAATTATCAGGTGTACCACAATCAAAAGTCTACGAAAATATAACAAAATTACTTAACAATAATATAATTATCAATATTGAAACTGACCCTATAAAATATGTACCTATAAACCCTAATGAATTACTAAAAAGTAAAAAAGAAGAATTCAATAATTCTATGGACAAACTAGAAAACAACTTACAGATATTAAATAAAGGAAAAAGTATAGAATATGTTTTAAACATAAAAAGCTCTAAAAATATATTAAAAAAAGCAATCGAAATGATAAATAACGCCAAACAAGAAATTATAATTTCTTGTTCTCATGAAGAAATTCTAGACCTAAAAGATGAGCTTTTAACTGCTTCTAAAAAAAATGTTAATGTTGAAATACTACTTTTGGAAGATAAAAAGATAGAAGGTCTAAGCAATATTCATATCCATGGAGGTAATGAAACTACACTTAAAAACAAAAAACTTTATAAAGGTATTCTTTTAATTGTAGATGAGTCTGAAATATTAACAGGAAATTTATCTGAAGGTAATGAAGCTATTTCAATTTGGACAAAAAATTCTAATATTTTATATATTGGAAATCAATACATACAACATGAAATTTATATTTCACAAAAAATAAAAGGGGGTCTTAAAGATGAATAAAGTTAAAATCAAACAAGTTGATGCATTTACAACAATACCTTTTGGAGGAAATCCTGCTGGTGTAGTCACTGATGCATCCAATATTTCTGACGAAATCAAACAGAATATAGCAAAGGAAATGAATTTATCAGAGACTGCATTTGTTTCAGAATCTGATGTAGCAGATTTCAAGGTTCAATTTTTCACACCTGGCTTAGAAGTTGACTTGTGTGGTCATGCTACAATAGGAACATTCCATGCTCTTTTAGAAGAAGGAAAACTTAATACTAATAAGAATATCTTTTATCAAGAGACAAAAGCTGGTGTACTATCTGTAGAACTTAAGGAAATAGATAATGAAAACATATTTATGATGGAACAAAATCCTCCTAAATTCGAAAATCTAAATAGCTATAAAAAAGAGATTGCACAAATGATAGGTGTAAAAGAAGATAGACTTCTTGAATATCCAATTATGAAAGTAAATACAGGAATTTGGTGGCTTGTTTTTGGATTAAAGTCTCTAGATGATTTAGAAAATATTTCTCCAGACTTAAATAAAATAAAAGAATTTAGTGCTGATAATAATCTAATTGGAATAACTCCATTTTGTATAGAAACTATAGATAAAAATTGTGACTATCATTTAAGATCTATAGCTCCATATGTTGGAGTCACAGAAGACCCTGTATGTGGAACTGGCAATGCTTGTGTATCATCTTATATAGTACAACACAATATTTTAGATAAAACTGACTTTATTGGTGAAGAAGGAAACTTCATAAATAGACCTGGAAAGGTATATGTAAATATATGTAAAGAAAACAATGATATCACTTCTGTAAAAATTGGAGGAAGCGCCTATACTATTTTAAGTGGAGAAATTGTGTATTAATTCTTTATCTGATTTAACAATAAATAAAAATACTAGTCTTAATTGACTAGTATTTTTATTTATATATTTTATTTAACAAACTTATTTCACCATATATCGTGTTAAAAAGTAACACTTTATGATTATTAACAATTAGCTTTATATCAATCTAATACAATATAACCATACTAAATTAATCTCATTAGTATAATAGTTATTTATTGATTAGTTATCTTCCTCAACAAGTTTACTTAATGTCTTGTCAAATAAGAATAATAATATAGCTGCAACAAATAGTATCACTGGAATTATAGTATATACTTTAATCATATCAAATTTAAGAGTAAATGCATATATATATCCATATCCTTGACCAGCTATAAAAGTAGCAAATGTCCAAACTCCCATAAGAACACCTAGAAGTTTTTTAGGAGCATACTTACTTACGAAAGAGTTCCCAAGTGGTGAGAATAACATTTCTCCAAAACTTAGAAGTATACCAAACATAATTATCCATATTATACTAGCTTTAACAGTTTCAGGAGCTCCAACACCTCTTGTAAGCTCTGCTCCAACAAGCATTAAGAATGCAAGACCTAAGAATATTAATCCAAGACCTGTCTTTTTAAATAAACTTATATCACCTTGTGGTCTACTGGCAAGTTTAAACCATAACGCTCCAAGAACTGGACCTAGTACAATACATACAAGTGCATTTAATGAGTCAAACCAAGCTAAAGGAATGTCAAATCCTCCAATAGTCATGTTTACAAACGCTGCACCATAATCATAAACTGCAAGATAAGTTAGATACCAGAATAACCAGAAAATTACAGAGAAGAATGAAATAAGTATAATAGCCCAAATTCTCTTCTTATCCATACTTGTAAGAGGAGCATTATCTTTTTCTTCAACTTTCTCAGCTACCACACCTTCTTTAAAAGGTCTTTTTCCTGCATTTCCAAGGAATCTCCATCCATATGTGAACCATATTGCACCAATTACACAAAGAACAGCTGCTATGAAGAAACATTGAGAGAAACCATATACTCCATTTTTCATGAATGTATTGGCATAAAGTATACCTACTGCTGTTGTTCCGATGAAAGAACCTATATTAACAAAAGAATATTGTACTGAGAATGCTGTATCAAGTTCTTCTTGATTATCAAAAAGTTGTCCATTTACTGCTGATACATTTCCTTTAAAGAATGCAGTACCAATTGAAACTAGAATTATCATTGCATTTACCATAGAAGCTGTAGTTGCAATAGAACCAAGATAGTATCCTATCCCCATGATAAGCATACCTATAGGTATAGTATACCTAGCTCCTATCCATCTATCTGATATATATCCTCCAATTATTGGCGCAAGATATGTGAATGCAACAAGGTTAGCTTGCATTATAGCTGCTTGTCCTTTATCTATTCCAAGACCACCTTTAACAATTGCTGTTGTAAGGAATATATAAATTAAAAACTTTGCAGAATAATATGCTGCTCTTTCAAACGAGAAAGTTGTTGCACAGATATAAAATCCTATAGGGAATTTACCCTTTTTATTTACTGTTGTGCTCATAAGTTTAAATCCTTTCTTAATTGTATTTTTATATTTTCTACGTTTTATCCAGACTCTTTCTTTCAATGAAAGATATGGTGATATTGTTTTGTAAAACAATTCGTAATAATTATTAAGATAATTGCGTTTTTATTTGTAGAATCTAGATGTTTTCATGGAATAAAGATTAACATCTTTATTGTCAATAAATTCAAAATAATATAGCTATAAATTTAAATTATATAAATTCATTATTTTCAGGTATATTTATAACCTGTTATCTTTATAAATTGACACCACAAAAAACCAAACTATAAATTATTAGTTCATTAATTATTATTTAGCTTAAATACAATATTGCCATAACACAATGGATAATTTTATATCTAACTTCTAAATTCATCACTCTAGTAATTTTTTCTAATTTAACTACTACTAATTAAATGTGAAACTCTTTACTATATGCAATTCTTATTTTTTTACTTGATAGTATTTTACAAACTAAATTCCTCCTTTTATGGCAAACGGTGTAATCACCTTACTATTGCCTTTTTAAAGGAGTTTTGAATAAAGCAACATGTATTTATACAAATAAATACTGTCTTTATTTTTTTGAAAAATTTCTAAATACTTCATTCAATTACTTGTCAACTTAAATAAATAAACTACTATCTCTTCACAGATTAAATTTATTTCTTGTTAAACATACACATGAATTCTGTGAACCTAAATATAAAAACTGTTGTTTTAAAGTGATTACCTAGATATTCGCTTTGACATTATTAATTGAGGTGATACTATTATAATTTATTAACCATAAAATACCTCAATTTGAAAACTTTTTCACGAATATTTATTTTTCACCTCCCTTTATTTATTTCACCATGTAAATCGTACCATAAACACATACTTATATGCAACAAAAAAATAAGAAAAAAATCGAATAATCGACAGTAAATAATTAGAATAAATCAAATTATACTTGTCAAGTATATTATATAATTTTTTTGTCTGGAAATATAAGTTAAACTAAGTCTCAAAATAGTTTTTTAGATATGAAATTTTGTTGTTCTATGTATTCATATTATTTATTGGATAGGTTTTTGATATGCAACTTATATTATTTAGACTATACTCCACCAAATAACATTTATTATTTAAGAAATATTATCAATGATAAAATAAAAAAAAAGGATATTCTAATCAATTTTAATTAACTATTTTTAACTTTTAAATGATTGTTATTTTTTTGATTAATTTAATAAATTTCATTAATTTTTAGAATAGTAGAGATACTTCACCTTTAAGATATAACTTTATTTCTTAAACTTATAAATTCTAAATTTACACCTAATCATAATTATTCTAAATACACAATCAATAAAATTGTTAAATAAATACAACAAAAGTAGTAAATACTTTTTTAATAAATTTAAATTCCTTAAAATCCATCATTTTTTATCTGTTAACTTAATATTTACTTAATTAAAATAAAAAAGTTTGATTAAAAACAAACTATAGTAATTATTATATATTACTATTTTAGAAATACTCTAAATTTTGTATATCTATAATTTTTCAAGTTACACTATAAATATACAGCAAATATATCAATTCAAATTATAAAGATATATTTAGTCTTATTTTGTCGATTATATTTATAATGTACTCTTCTAAGCTAGAAGCATTTATCTAATCTATGTTTTCATTTATAAAAAATAATTATTTCTTAAATAAATAGCTAAATTGTAGTATTTATAATAAATATAGCTTATGTTTATATTAGTATAATTCCAAATAATTTAATGTTAATATTTAAAAACATCTTCGTAATATACTTAATTCTAGCAATAATATAAAAATAATAATCTGGATAAATTTAAGTTAAAAGTTTGTTTATATGAAGCTGAAAATAAAATTTTTTACATAGAAATTAAAACTATGTGTAACTTAAATGAGCCTATTTTACTTTAATAAAATATAAGTTTTTACGATGTAGGTAAAATTAAATAAGGTGACTTCTATTTAATATAGTAGTCACCTTATCAATTAACACTAGAATATATTTTATATTGTCATATATTTTAAATGATAATACTCTTATAATATTATTAATTTTACTTCAGATTTTCAACATGCTTATTAAACTTACCATTCAATCATCCCCTTGATTAAAAAGTATTTTCAATAATAATTTAATTTTTTAAGAATTGTATATTATAAACATCATTTTAACAATTCCTATAATATTATATATTCAATTTTTAGTAAAACAATGCGAATAAATAATATTCTGAAATAATTAAAAATAGCAATAAAATATTCATAAATACTTATTGTAAAATTATATTTAAATATTATTTTCTTTTTCTTTATAGTTTTAACTATGCTATACTTTTTAAGTAGGAGATAATATAAAAAATACTTTATTGCGGTATATGACTTGATATATATGAAGTAACTTCATCAGGAGAAATATTCAAAACAGTTGCAAACTCTTCGTTTAATAATCTTTCTGCTTCTTTCATCATATTATCGTCTGCTTGATGTGATTTTTTACCAAGAGATTTTATATGTTCTTTATTACAGTATATACTTCTTATTAATTTAAGTAACTCTTCACACTTACCACTTCTAAGCATCACTTTAAATTGCTCACTTCTCATTTTTTCATTATCTATCCATGATGTATCCATATTAGGTATATCATTTATTAGCGAAGCCACAGTAACTTCAGAAAGTATCTTTCTCATTGGAACTTTCTTATTATCAACAGGTATTTTTATTATTGTATTATTAGAATAAAGGGGACTTAATACATAATATTCTTTTTGTACACCATTTGTAATTTTTTCGTTTGTTATGTCCAAAACTTTACAAACACCTGTCATTCCGTACATTATATAATCATCAATCTTAAACACAAAACCTCACCATCCTTAACAAAAAATAGTTTTGACAACTGAATTTACATCATCAAAACTATCTACTATATACTAATTGTACCATATTTTGAGAGTTTAAGCTAAGTAAAACTTTTATTGTTTAAATAATAAAAAATACATTGACTATTAATCAATGTATTTTTCATTAATTTGGATAGTAAGTAAACCATAACAATCGAACAAATCATAACAATCATACCCATTATAATATTTATAAAATTGGTGCTTGACTATTCATTGAGTATCCATCATTTCTAATATCGTTTATCTCTAATATATCATCTTTTGTTTCAACTTTACTAAGTTTTTTAACTGCTCCATAATGCTCTCTCAGTGAAAGTTTATCTCCATTTCCAGAGATAACCCATAAAACTTTATAACCTCTAGGTATTACTTGTAGCTTATTTTCACCCTTACCATCAGTAAAGTAAACTAATAAGTTAATCTTTTTATTATTAGCATATTCGAAAACTGGAGTAAATTTTGTGCCTCCACCTATTTTAACTCTATCTTTTATATCTTTTATAGTTTTTGCTTTATATACACGTCTAATTTCACTGTCACACTCTATAATAGTAATTTCATGATTATAATTTTTAACTATATTAAGAACTTCTTTAATTGCTTGTTTAAATTCTTCATCACTAATACTTCCACTTATATCAATAGCAACGGCTATTTCTGCTTTATGACTTCTAAGTTCTCCTCTTAAGTCTAATCGATTAGGCTGTCTTCTATTTCTCCTTGTTATAGTCTTCTTTTTATTGTTTTCAACAGTTCCCATTAACCTACTAAGATATAAATTCCATGGTAATTCGCCTTTACTATTTTTAAGGGCTGCTATCATGTTTTCTAAGTGTGTTGGAATTTTACCTTTTTGAGAACTATCAATAAATTTCTCTGTAAATTCTCTAAGAGTTCTTTCATCTATATCATCGGATTCTTCCCATATATCATGAGTTTTTTCTGGTCTATAATCAGTTTCTATAGTTCCATACTTGTCGCTATCATCTTCTTCACCATCTTCATCCTCTTCTAACAAATCTAATTCAGTTTGAATCTTTTCTACATAATACTCAAAAGGTTCATATGGCTCTAGCTTTAGAGAGTATTTTAGATTTACCCATTCTAAAGTAGTAGCATATGGTGGTAAATTATTCAAATATTTATTTACTACTATATCCATTGCCATATTAATGGCTAATGTACTATACTTTCCTTTTAATTCTTTTGCTCTTACCAAATGCATAGATACTATATGATAAATTTCATGCTTTATTGTACTTTCCATCTGTTCTATACTGAGAGTTAAAAAAATTATTGGATTAAAGTATATGACGTATTTAGCTCCTTTAAAATTCACACCTGTAGGACTACTTATATCAAATCTTATCTCTCTTGACATCTGAAACAAAAAATAGCCATAAAAATTATCTTTTTCTTCCATAAGGCTTAAGCTAACTTTATCTACAAGACTAAAAAATTCATCTTTAAAATCTTTTGGTATATCTACCTCAAATTTCTCATTAGCACGATTTGCCTTTAACATAGAATGAGTATTTATAATTTCACTAGCTTTAATATAGAGTTCTTTTGCCTGCTTATCAAAATAATTTTCCATATATTATCCCCTTATTAAACGATATGACTCAAAGTAAGATTTTACAAACTCTTCATTTTCTATAGCTTTTTTATACACTTCAATATAGCTATTTCTAATATCCTTCATAATTCCTATCATTAAATCTATAGGATATATTTTTAAGAACTCAATAAATCTATCAATATAATATTTTGATTCATACTCATCATTTTTCATATTTAATTCTAAGTTTTTTAGAATATTTATCGCTGATAAATAAAGTCTTGTATGACTTTCATTTTTTACTCTTTCTACAAGATGTTCATCAATAGTATCACCTAAAAAAACATCTTCATAAGATATCAATGGACTAGAATCTGATTCAATAAAACTTATAAACTCTTCTGCTATAACCTTACCTACATTCCCCTTTATAACATTTAGAAATACTGTTCTAGGAATTGCTTTCTTTTTGTCCTTATAAACTTTATAAATTTTAGAAACTCTCTCATAACTTCTCGGAGTTGCTCTTACATCATCTTCATTTGTTTTATGCAGATATTCTGGGAAAGTTGAAATAAACTCTATAATCTTTTTTTCAATTCCTTCATCTATTGCCCATTTCAACCATTGTGTATGGTCACTCTCCATATTTAACCAAACAAATCTATTTTCTTGAGCTGAATCCATATCTACAACTTGATAATCGAAATCTGAACCATATTTACTTGATGGATTCATTGCTGCTAAAATCTTTACATCATCATGTAACTTGTATCCATTAATTTCTCTATTTAAAATTAGATTCATAAGTTCTTGTTGTACAGTATGCTCACAACGATTTATCTCATCTATAAATAAAAGAACTGTTTTTCCTTTAGATATTTCTTCATCAATTTCTCTTAATTTATTATGAACAGCATATACTGTAGTTTTCTTTTCTGTCTTATATCCATTAGAATTAATTCCTACATAAGATTCTATAGTTGGAAGACCTCCTATTTCACCCTCTTTAAGTAGATTTCCATCAATTACAATCAAACTCCAATTATTTTCTTTGGCAAGTTTTTTTGCTAGAGCTGTTTTTCCTATCCCACTTTCACCAACTATTAGAGGTACTTCTCCAGTGGATAATATTAAGTCAACGCTTTTTAATGTATCTATAAAATTCATTTTTTCTCTCTCCTACATAATTTTCAATTTTTCGTCTACAGCTATTTTTTTTGCTGTTTTACTTCCATATTTGTAAATAAACATCATCTTGTCTATTGCTATATAGTCACTGTTTCTATCTATAATATTACAATTTAAAAAATCTCTAATATACTTTTCTTCAACATCTTCTTTTGATAGTACTTCTTTTAATACTTCTTCTAATTCCTCTTTAGATATTTTCTTTACAATATACTTAATCACTAAAATATTTACTTTTAGGAATTCTAATATTTTATTCTTATCTAAATTAGTTATAAAGTTAATAGCTGCCTCATTATTCTTAATAGCTATAAGTTCTGTATTATAGCTAGGAAAATCTATATATCTTAATGCATCATAACTTATTTTTACTGCTTCTTCTTGTACACTTTCATAAGGTTGTTTTATAAACTTTATCGAATCATAATTTTTTCTTACTGCTAATAATTGTAACTCTTCACTTGGATTTTTAGAATATTTAATAGCCCACCCTGCTTGATTTATAGCTAATTTAATCACTTTATCAGTTGGATTTTTTATATAGTCTAATATACTCCATCCATCATTTACTGCTTTTATCATCATATCTTCTGTTGGGTCATTTATAAATTTAATTGCTCTAATATTGTTATCAATTGCTAATTCTTGCATCTCTCTAGTTGGATTATTTATATATTCTAGTACAAGTCCATTTTCTTTGATAGCTAATAGTTTCATCTCATCAGTTGGATTATTTATAGTTGCTATAATATTAGGATTATTTTTTATCATTTCAATAACTTTTGACTTTTCCATAATATGCCTTTCCTTCTATAGTTATTTTTATTTATATATTAATATAATAATCTATTCCTATTTATATAATTGTTTCTTATTATAATAAATATACTTTTTAAGCAAGTTTAAACAGAATAATTATACCAATTTTAAAAAAAATTTCTAAAATCTCATAAAACTAAGTGTTTTTAAATTCTGTTATTATATGTTAATTATAGTAGTTTTTTAATGATTTGTATGATTTATTGAGGTTTTAAGACTTTTTTTCTCTTTAAATACTTTTAAACTTTTTACAATTGTTCATATTATTCTTATTCAAAATTTATCACATATAAAAAATACTCTAATTTATAATAAAATAATAAAAAAAGAGATTAAACAATCAGTTTAATCTCTTTTATAAATTTATATAAGCTTAATCATTTTCATTTAACCATTTAGTTAGAACTTCTATATATTTATCATTTTCTTCAACAAATGGCATATGTCTTGAATATTCAAATAGTTCCCATTTACTATTAGGTATCCTATCATACATAGTCTTTGCAATATATGGTGAACACAAATCTATCGCTCCACTAGTTACTAAACAAGGTTCCTTTATTTCATGTAATCTATCTGTAAACTCATATCCAGAAAGAGTACCTGTAGGAGAAAATTCATTATATCCCCATCCTACAATATATGCTTCAGAACCAGACTTTTTAGGTCTTCTTAAACATTCAGGAGAATCTTCAGTTACTTCCCCTGCACAATACATCTCCATAAACTTTTCTAATGCATCATTATATTCTTTACTAGAGTAATCTCCAGTATTTACTGCATCAAGTAACGCTTTTTGGTCAGCTTCACTCATATATGATATTCTTCTTTTTTGTTCTTTTTCCCAAAGTTTTGCAGAAGAAAGAGTAGATGAAAGAATGTACGACTTGATACCCTTTGGTTTATATTCAATAGCATACCAAATAGCCTGCATACCTCCCCAAGACTGACCTAATAGATGTATTTCATCAAGCCCTAGATGTTTTCTTAGTTCGATAAGTTCTTTTATCCAAGTGTCTGCATTAAATAACTCAGGATGCCCTTCTACAAATGAATTACCACAACCAATTTGGTCATACATTATAACTTGTCTTCCACTTTCAGCTATCTTGTCCAATACTTCAAAATAGTTATGTGTAGAACCTGGACCTCCGTGAAGTAGTACTAATGGTTTCTTTCCTTCTGTAGCTTCTCCCACTATACGGTAATAGGTTTTAAAACCTTCAAAAGGCATGTATCCTTCAGTAATTTTCATGTTTATCTCCTCCAATTTGTCATTATGAACAATAATTAAGTTCATTAATAAGGCTATTTAAAACTTCTCATACATATTTAATTATGTATTTTTATCTTTATACTTACTTTTATAAATAGTATAACATAAAAGTTAAAAATCACCATACAAAACAAATTATAAAATCATATTAATTATATAATTTTATTTTTTATTAATAATAGTATATACATTTTTGACTATTTTCATTTGCTACAACTATTTTTATTTGTTATTATGATATGAAATAAAAAAAATATCATCATGATGTATACCAGTTTTCTTGCATTTCTAATATTCTTATGAACATACTATACTTATAATCAACATAATAATATTTTAAAGTCAGTTGTACTTGTCAGTATGAGCTTTATAGCGCTATTTATTGGTATTATTAGCAAATCATCAAAAGCAACAATTATTACATCATTTTTGTTAATATTTTTAACTCAAGCAAATGTAGGAGATTTTACACTGGCAAATAATATATACAAAAACTTTCATAAAATAAAAATATACTGATTGTATTTAGCTAAATAGGGCAATAAAATAATTAAGTATAATTAATTACATTTCAAACCCTATTAGTTTTATGTTAAAATTATCTTTATTATAGTTGTTTACAGGAGGTTTATATTTGAATAATATTAATTCACTTAAAGTAATAAAATTATCTCTTGGATGCTCTCTTGCTATATCTATTGCTTGGCTGTTAAAATTAGAATACTCTATGGTAGCTGGAGTTATAGTACTACTTACAGTAAAAGACACTAAAAAAGAAACGCTTAAGGGTTCTATTGGAAAGGTTTATGGTTTTCTTTTATGTACTATTTTTTCCTATTTATGTTTTAATATTTTAGGATATAATTTGACTTCATTTTCAATATTTATATTCATAATTATACCACTTTGTTTTTTATTAAAAATTCAAGATGTTATTGCCATGTGTGTAGTAATTGCATCCCATTACTTCCTACAAGGAGAAACATCTATTAAATGGATTTTAAATGAAGCTGGAATATTTGCAATAGGTACTGGAATAGGTGTCATAATAAATATGTATATTCCAACAAATATACATAAAATCTATGAAGTCCAAAAAAAGTTACAAGAAGAAGTGAGTATTGTGCTTATAGATATTGCCAATATTATTGTAAATCCTAAAAAAGAAAATAGGTTCAGTAGAGATTTATATACCTTAAATTCACTTATTGATAGTAGTATTTCTGAAACTTATGATAATATTAATAATACTTTATTAAGTGATACTAAATTTTTCTTAGAACATATGGATATTATAAAAAGCCAACGGGATATCTTAGAAGACTTATATAGTTATGTATCTCAACTAGACTCTACTCCACCACAAGCTCATATTCTATCTGCTTTCATACATAAGATAGGTTATACTGAATTTGAAGCCGAAACAGGGAATCTTCTTCTTGAAGAATTGGGCAGGTTAATGCTTAGTATGCAAAATCAACCTCTACCTGTTGATAGAACAGAATTTGAAAATAGAGCTATTTTATTTTTCTGCTTAACTAAATTAAAACAGTTTTTAATTAACCGTATACGTGCTCAAGTTCTCAGAGATAATAATTTTTATAAATAGTATTATGAATCAAAAACAGGTAGATAATCTCCCTGCTTTTTGATTCGTAATACTATTTCAAATTATATTCTACAGTAAAATACTACTATATTTTTTAGATTTAAAGTGGATACACTCAATCTATTAATTTAATTATTTAGATTTAAATAATCAGATATATTATAAAAATGAATATTAAAAATTGTATAAACACCATTTTCTGAGTATACATCAATCTTATGATCTAAGTTATCTATCATCTTTTTTGCAAAGTATAATCCCATTCCAGTAGATTTATACAATCTATTTCTTCCATTTGTTCCTGTAAATCCTCTATTAAAAACTCTACATATATCCTCTTCATTTATACCTATACCATAATCCTTTATAGATAACACTACTCCGTTTTCTAATGGCTTTGCATTAAATTCAATTTTACCAACTTCTTTTGAGTATTTTATAGCATTATTAATAATTTGGTCTAAAATATAGGCTATACATTTAGAATCAGTGTAAACAGTATAATTTAAGTTGTTTAAACTAACTTCAATATTGTTTTTTATGAGTAAAAACGAGTTATTCTTTATAGAGGATTTTATTAATTTTTCTAGATTAACTTTATTCATAAATATGTCCTCAAACATACTATTACTTCTACTACTATATAAAATAGAATTTACTAAAAAGTTTATTTTTGCAATTTGATTCTTAATATCTGTACTATCTTCTATATTATTTAATCTATCTGTAATTATACTCAAAGATGATATTGGAATCTTTATTTCATGAACCCATTTAGCTATGTATTCATCTAATTCTTTTAGAGATTGTTTGTAATTTTTTGTATCATCATTATTCTTTGATTTCAAATTTTCAATAATATCTCTCATGATATTTGCTTCAAAGGATTGTCCACTAATCAAGTAGTTGTCTATATCATCATTATTTTCTAGACACTTACATAAATCTTTATAGCTATTTTTAAAGTTTATATAATCTACAATAAAAAATACTATTATTATGAGTAAAGCTAGAAAATCTAAGTATATTAACTCTGCATATTGATTCTCAAATATATTTATAGCAAATAAGTAAATATTTATTATACTAATGATAATAAAAAAAAGCACAATATACTTGAATCTGTCTTTTAAATATTTTACTATCATTATATTATATATCCTATTCCCTTTTTAGTTTTTATAAAATCATCAACACCTAACTCTTTAACCTTACTTCTCAATCTATTTATATTTACAGTAAGAGCATTATCTGTAACAAATTCATCATTATCCCATAAAGTCATCATAAGACTTTCTCTTGATACAACTTTATTTTTATTTTTTAATAATAAGTTTAAAATTTTTATTTCGTTTTTAGTCAATTCTATATCTTTTTCCTTGTACTTGTGTTTTATAATTCCTTTTCCTACATCAAACATTAAATCTTTGTAGTATAGAATACTATTAGAGTCGCTATAATTATAAGCTCTTCTTATTATCCCATTTATTTTGGTAACTAAGATATCTATAGAAAATGGTTTTGTAATATAATCATCTCCTCCATTATTTATTCCCATTATTAAATCCATATCAGAATCTCTTGATGAAAGGAATATGATTGGAACATTTGAAACACCCCTTATTTTCTCGCACCAGTAAAATCCATTATACAGTGGTAAATTAACATCCAAAAGTACTACATCTGGTTTTTTATCTATAAATTCTTCTAAAATCAGTTCAAAATTATCAATTACTTCTACTTTAAATCCCCATCGTTCTAACGCCAAAGCAATTTCTTTTGATAAATCAATATCATCTTCTATTAATAAAATTTTATACATTTATGCAATCTCCATTATTTTAATATTTTATTATAATATAAATTATCTCTATCATATTATATTTTGTATACATTTATTAGTCAAACGGCTTAAACCTAATTAATAAGAGACTCTTATTGTAAGAGTCTCTTTGTTTTAACAAATTTATTGATTAATTTTCGTATATTACCTTCTTAAACTTATTAATAGATACTGCTCCATATATTATGAAGATTATTAAGCATATTACTAAGCTTAATATATATATACTAAATAAATCAGCCATTAGTAAACTGCCTGCTAGTCTTAATGCAAAGTAACTTGATATTGTTGCACTTAACATTGGTAAAGTGTAAAATATAGCTACTTCTTTAAAGACAGCTTTATTTATTTCTTTTTCTGTAGTTCCTATCTTCAATAAAGTTTTATATTTATCTCTATCTTCATAAGCATCACTATATATTTTCATGTATATTATGCTTCCAGCCACAAGCGTAAATACTAAAAATAAAAATACAAGCACTACATATGCAAATTTCATCCATTGACTTTCGTTTTGAGCTTTATATCCATTTCTCATGTAGCCACTTTTCATACTTAAATTTTTTTCAATATTATCGAACATCTTTTGGCTATTTTCTTCCTCAGATACTTTCGCTCCATAAAAATATATTTGTTCTCCTTTGTCTTTTAACTTAGAGTAGATGTTATCATTTACTACTATAATGCTGTCATTAATCCCTGTTCCCAATACTGGTACTTTTATTTCCCCTTTTGTAATATTATATACTTGTCCATCAATGTTCACACTAGTTTCTTTTTTAGCTAATGTTAATATCGTTTGAGGACTTTTTAACTGCATTACATTATTTCCTTCAACTAATTTTTCGCCATACTCTTTTAATTCCTTCTCATTTCCATTTACTTTGAGAATATTGTAAAAATCACTGTATTTCATTATTATATTTAATTTATCATAATCATCTTTGCTATCTGGATTTTCTAAAGCTATTAGTTCTGGATTTACTGAATATCTTATACTATTAGTATCTTTTATTATATCTTCTATTTGTGTTCTATCTACTTCATTTTTATCTATTGAAACTATACTAACAGTATATACATTCCTCTGTTCTTGAGCATTTTGTTGCATATGTTTTATGGCAACTGATGCACCAAGGGTTGATATTGTAGTCGTTATAATTATAGCTATTATAGAGTAAGTTTTATAGTTTTTATTTAATCTATAATTTATATTGTTTATTGCTATTATATTATTTCCATTGAATAATACCTTTTTATTTTTCATTATCATATGAAATACAACAGGCATAACTGATTTAAATAAACCATAAGTACCTATTATTATTATCACTATAACTGGTATTACACTAGCTATGTTTCCAGAGCGTATATCCATAGAAAGATAATAACCATATCCTAATACTAAAATTGATATTATGGCTAATATGTATAATCCTATACCTACTTTTGGTATTTTGTCTTGTTTCTTAGATGTGTTAATTAGGTTTATTACACTACTTCTACATATTGTTACAAAACCTTTTATAGTCATTATCATAAATATAGAAATAAATATCAAACTGGCATACATTATAGCTTTGATACTAAACCCATTGGATACATTTATATCAAATCCTGATAATTTTATTATTACTACCTGGAAAAATCTAGATGTTATTATCCCTATAAGTATTCCTGTGATACAAGAGCTTATTCCTATAAGCATATTTTCTACAAAATATATTTTTCCTATAGTATATAAATCCAATCCCATAAAAGATAGTATCCCTATTTCTTTTGACCTATTTTTAAAGAATATATTTGTCGCATACCATATAAAGAAAAATAAAAATACTGACAATATTATTATTACAGATATTAACACTGATAATGTGAATTTCTGATTTTCCCCTTGCAATACATTTATGGCATCACCATATCTTAGTAATTCAAAATTAGTCAGTACAACTACTGAAAAGACCATAGATATAAAAAATGCCAGATAAGTTCTTATATTACTTTTAAAATTATTATAAGCAATTCCAAGTACACTCACTTACATTTCACCTCCCATAGAGGCCAACATATCCATAATTTTTCCATAAAATTCTTTTCTACTACTTCCTTTGTTTAATTTACACTTTATAGTTCCATCATTTATCATATATACTTCATTTGAATAACTTGCTGTTAGAGGGTCATGTGTAATCATTATAATAGTAGCATTATTCTCTTTATTTATTCTTTCTAATGAGTTTAAAAGTTCATAAGCTGATTTAGAATCTAAAGCACCTGTTGGCTCATCAGCAAATACTACTGCTGGATTTGTAATTAGTGACCTCGCTGCTGCACCTCTTTGTTTTTGACCTCCTGATAATTGATATGGATATTTATCTAAATGATTTTCTAATCCAAATTTTTTGGCTATCGAAAATACCTTACCTTCAATTTCTTTACTTTTCTTTTTCCCTAATGCCAGAGGAAGTGCTATATTATTCATGAGTGTCATATTATCTAATAAGTTATAGTCTTGAAATATAAATCCTATCTTCTCTCTTCTTAATTTTGATAGTTCATTATTTTTTACTTTAGATATGTTAATTCCATCGAGTATTATTTCTCCTGAGGTTTGTTTGTCAAGTGTAGACATTAGATTAAGTAATGTTGTTTTTCCTGCACCTGATGGACCCATTATTGCTATAAAATCACCTTCATTAACTGTGAGAGATATACTTTTTAATACATTTGTTTTAAATCCTTTTATACCATAATCTTTTGATATATTCTTTATTTTTAATATTTCTTTCATAATTAATAACCTCCACTTGTTCATTTCTTAGTATATCTTTATTTTAAAGGTTTTGTACGGTTAAATCCTTATGTAAATATTACATTTTATCTACCAGTATTACACTTTTGTAACATAGAAAGGTTATTAATAAATATGTTTCTTAAGTTTGTATTTATATTAATTTCTTAATTCTGAAAATATCATTTACTTATTAAATAATCATCATATATATGTATTTTATTTTTATATTCAATACTTCTAAATGCCTTACTTATATTATTTATTTTATTAATCTCCGTCATTTTAGATTTAAAATATAATTTTTAGCATCCTCAAAATTATCAAATAGTCTAAAATTATTTGATTTATTTAACTCTAACATTAGTTCTGAAAATCTTTTATTTATCCTATTTTTATCATCAACAATTGCAGCAACTTGTATCCTATAATTTATAAATTTTTGTATTGTAATACCTGCCAAACCTGTCTTTAAATTAAAAAAATCATCTGTAAGTGAATTCTTACTCAACATCAAATAATCTGTACCATGTTCCATACACAGTGATATAATATCCATGATTTCTTCTTCATTACTAAATTTGCTATCTACAAAAATATATTTTTTATCCTTTTGTTCTCTTATATCGTAATTCATTTTAATTCCTCATTTCTACTTTAAATATTTTCTATTAATAAAGATATAGAGCTTAACATTTCCTCAATAAACTTTATATCTCCCCATAACATAACCCTAAGCCTATTTTCATTTTCAGCATACTTCAAATTAATGGTAGAACCACTTGATATTGAAGTTGGATTATTTGTAAGTGCCAAAAGCAAATTTGATAAACGTGAATATTCATTATTAGATATATTATTTATCTCAACTACTGTAGATACATTAACTTTTGGGATGCTCGCTAAGTTTTCAGATGCATTTAACCTAAATTCTATACCCTTATCTTCATTTTCACTCTTTACATCCATAAAACTATTTAAATCCTCTTGTGATACTCTCCACTGCTTACCGACTTTATTAGCTTTTAATTTCCCATCTTTTATAAACTTTCTTATTGTTTTATGATGCATTTCTAAAATATTCGCAACTTGGTCTATTGTATAAAACTTTTCCTCCATAACTACACTTACCTTTCATTTGATAATAATAATATATTAGTTTAAGAATATCAAAAAGTCAAATTTATTTTGTATTTTATTGCTATTTATTATATTTTATTGCTTTTTAATGCTCTATTGAAATTATTATAATCTTTGTATAGAGGTTCCAATCAAATTTTAAAAGGACAAATAAATCTTATAAAAAACTTCAAAACTTACATAAAAAAGTAACTCAAAATCATTTAAAATCATTTTGAGTTACTTTTTTACAATTTTTCTATAATTTTTAATGCTAAAGATAAATCTCTAAAATAATATCCAGCAACATTTAATTGTTATTTAATAATTGATATTTTCAAGCTTTAATACCTTTTTTATACTGTTATCATCTTTAAAATTTGTTGTTCTTTTACAGTCTTTTACTTTAAACTCAGGAATAGTTTTAAATTCTTCATCGCATATTCCGTCTTTGTTTAAATACATACAACTTGACATTCTAACTATTAAACCACTATTTTTTAACTCAAACAACACAGGGTCTATTCCTCCACCATCACCTCCAGTAGTTTCTCCTACTAAAGTTGCAAACTTAGTCTCTTTACAAAACATAGAAAACGACTCTGATGATGAATATACTTTTTCATCTACAAGTAAGTATATATTACCTTTAAATTCCAAATCATTATTAGTATTTATGGTATAAGAAGTTTTTTCAAAATCACTAAAATTTTTTAAAGTTTCCTTTGGTGCATTTTTCTTTACACCTACTGGTAGGTTTTCTATAGGCTCTAACTTTATATTTCTTGCATTGGTGTATTTTTTAACTATTTTATTATTATTTCTATAGAGTCTATAACCCTCTATTTTTATATCATTTTTTATAAGTTTAGATACAATTCCTTTCCAATACCTATCACTTCCGCCTGAATTTCCTCTTATATCAATAATTAGAGTTTGATATTTTTCTAAAGTATTAACATAATCTCCTATCATTTTTAAATCCTTATCCATTGACCCATTTTGTGGTGACATTGATGGTAAATACATGTATCCAACCTTACCTTTAATTATATCTTCTAAAATCAGTTCTTTTTTTACAAAAATATCATTTGGTATTTTTATTTTAGTATTTATAGAATTATATCTATCTACAACTTTTTTTTCATTAAGAAAGTCATACCAATTATTATTAGAGTATGATTTTTTAAAAAGTTCATATCTGTTTTTATTATCTATTAACTCAGTATGTTTATTGTTTAATTCTGATAATATAGAGGATACTTCTTCTATAAACTCTTCATCACTTTCAGTATTTTTAATTCTTTTTATATATTTGTCCTTATTTTCTAACCAGTCAATATGATTAAGTCTCTTATTTACATCCAAGTAAGGATACCCTGTTTTTATAACATTATATACATATTTAAAGTCATCTATCTTTTCTTCCTCAGATAGTTGCTTCTTTTGGGAATAAGTATTATTACTTAGTAAAATTATAGATATACAAATAATTCCTAAAAACAATATTTTCTTTTTCATACAATTTTCATCAACTCTCCAAGTTTATATTTTAATAGCCTATATTATTATAACTATTCTACACTAATACTTATATCTTATTATAATTTATATTTCCACAAATATACTTAAAATTCGTCTTCTTATGATTTTATAAAAAGCCTCTAAATATATAAATATACTTGAATATGGCTACTCTAAAGTAAAATTACTATTTAAATAATTTTCTTTTATATCTAAGTGCATATATTATTTTACAAAACTATCATAAATATTATAATTAATTTTTAACTGCAACCATACATACTGTAATCTTATTTGATATAGAATTTTCTATATTTTCTTTTAACAAGTCAATTATTTTTTATACAACCATTACTATTTTTAAGTTTAATTTATTACTAATGATAATATTAAGTTTTTATATCCTATTTTTTATATAATCCTTTTTTATTTTCTACTATTAATATTACATAGTTTTATATTTCATTATAGATAATAGTATTTGTAAAAATATATGAATTATTTCAAATTTAACCCTTATTAAAAATAAATTATTTTACTGTTTTAGGGCATACTTACTATTAATAAAATTAGCATAAAACTTTAGGATAGGAGAAACACATATGATATTTTTCATTGTAGGATTTATTGCATCTATTGTAGGAGCAATTTCTGGACTTGGTGGAGGAATTATTATAAAACCAGTGCTAGATGCAGTAACTACACTAGATGCTTCAGTTATAAGTTTTTTATCAACTTGTGCTGTATTTACTATGTCTTGTTCAGCTGTTATTAAACATATTAGATATAAAACTAAATTTGAAAAACCAACAACTATATTGCTTGGAAGTGGAGCAATTTTAGGAGGTTTAATTGGTACTGAAATATTTGAATTTATAGTTGAATTTATTAACAAAGATAAACTTGTAAAAATAATTCAGAATGGACTTCTTTTTACTTTATTAATATCTATATTAATATACATAAATCTACCTAATAAAAAACAATTCCATATAAAGAATCGTATATTTATAATTTTACTTGGATATACTTTAGGAATGATTTCATCTTTTTTAGGAATAGGTGGTGGTCCTATAAACATAACAGCTCTGACGTTGTTTTTCTCGATGGATTTAAAGAACGCATCTGTTAACTCAATAATACTGATACTATTCTCTCAAGCTTCAAAAATAATAACTCTATTAATTTCAAACTCTATACCTTTAGGTCTTGATATATCAACGTTATTATGCATAATGCTTGCTGCAGTTTTAGGTGGGTTGTTAGGTACTGCTATTAATAAAAAAATAAGTAAGGCAAAATTAATCATTGCTTATAATGCTGTTATGTTGTTTGTAATAATAACATGTTCATGGAACATAGTAAGGTTATTTTAAAGGAGGAATTCTCAATGAATAAGAATGATTTACTTAAAATAGTTAAAAATACTTATATATATGGATATCCAATAGTAGGTATGTATGAATTGCTATATACGCAGATTATGAATACCCAAACTAGATTAACAAATTTTAATGAATTTGCTCATACTGCCACTGTAGCATCACCACAAACATCATTTATACCAGCACCAAACAATGATACTACATACTCAACAGCTTGGCTTGACTTACGTAAAGAACCTGTAATAATAGAAGTACCTAACACTTGATAGATGCTATTTGTGGTAAATGGTTACCTCCTGTTGTTACTAGAGTAAACTAATAAAATTTTTAATATTTAAAAGGAGTTATGTCTATGAGTAATTTCGCTTATACTGAAAAATCGAAGTTTGTTAATCCTAGATTGACAGAACATTCTAAAACAATGGAACAAAAAATTTATAAAACAGGTGAAAATGTATATAGTGCTGTTGGATTTGGATTATCTTATCCAGTTATGATTGAAGGAACTGATGGCATTATAATCATAGACCCAGCTGAAACTATAGAAATGATGGAAGAAATAATGAAGGGCTTTCGTAAAATCACTGATAAACCAGTCAAAGCAGTCATAGTTTCTCATAATCATGGTGACCATTGGGGCGGTATGAGTGTCTGTGTAAGTCAAGAACAAAGCCAAAATAAAGAAGTTTTAGTTATTGTCGATGAAACATTTATAAAACATTTCTCTCAAGCTAGTGGGGAACTACTAGATATTAGAATGGGAAGAGCTGTTTGGATGTATGGTTCTATACTTCCCAAAGGAGAACATGGCTATGTTAACTTAGGTTGTGGACCTGTTTTATCTAAAGGTTCTAATAAATTTATTACACCAAACACATTTGTATCTGTTGAAAATGGATTGAAAATTACTATATCAGGTGTTGATTTAGAGTTATTCCACTGTGAGGCTGAAACTGAAGATGCTGTATGTGTATTTTTACCTAAAGAAAAGATAATGTTTGTTGGAGATGCTGTTCAAGGCGAAATATTTCCTAACATATATACTGTTAGAGGTACTGTTCGCGATGCTAAGAAATGGTATGCAGGAATTGATAAAATTCGTAATTATCAACCACATTATTTAGTTGGAACTCATATGAGACCACTACATGGTAAAGATGAATGTACTTCTCTTCTAACAGACTATAGAGATGCTATACAGTATACTCATGACCAAACAGTTAGACTTATAAATATGGGATATACTCCTGATTATGCAATAAATGAATTAGGACAACTTCCCCCGCATCTATTTCAAAGAGAACGTTTAGGTGAATTTTATGGAACTTTTAAACAAGGCATTAAAGGTGTTTATGACCAATATATAGGCTGGTTTAATGGTGAAGCAAGTAAATTAAATCCTATTTATCCTAAAGATGCAGCTAAAAAATATATAAAAATTATGGGTGGTCGTGAAGTAATATTAACTGAAGCTAAAAAGGCTATCGATGACAAAGATTATGAATGGGCTGCAGAAATATTAAACTATCCTATCCGTATAAATAATAACGATATGGAAGCTAGAAGCCTTAAGGCATCTGCTGTTCGTATGCTTGGATATCAAACAGAGAATGCCACTTGGCGTAATTGGTATCTAACTAGTGCAATGGCATTAGATGGAACTTTTGAACAGATAGTAAAACAAGGTGGAGCCAATGCAGGATTCCCTCCTTTTTCAAATTCATTTATAGGTCTAACATCCAAAGCTATGTTTGAATCTTTCAAAGTTAAGCTAAATGGTCCTAAAAGTTCTGCTGTTCATATGACACTACTAGCATGTGTAACTGATACTAATGAAGTGTTTAATTTAGAGTTACGTAGAGGAATTATTGAAATACATGGTCAAGATAGTGATATAGAAGCTGATGTTTCAATTGATGCGTCCAAAGAAATATGGGCAAAGCTAATAACAAAAGAAGTTAATATTATTGAAGCTATTGAAAATGGTCTAGCAAAATGTAATGAACCACAAAAATCCCAAGATTATTTGGACTTATTTGATGAATTTACTCCATTTGTAGATATGCCATTCTGGTTACAATAATTTTAAAGTGCCTATTTTGGATTTATTATTCAAATATAGGCACTTTGTTGTAATTTAAATTAATTTTTTAGTATCTTTAGTCTCTTACTTTGCATCTTTAGTCTTCCACTTTAAAATAAAAGCTAGAGAATACTCCCTAGTTTTTATTTAATCAGTTAAGATTCATAACTATACAACTACTTGTTGCAAATTGTATCAACTTCATATATATACCTATTAAGTATGTTTTCTAACATTTCTTGTCTTCCAGACTTATTCTTTATAGTTGACATTTGTAGTGCATAAGTTTCTAATTCCTTAAATCCAACCTTACCTTCTACTATGTCTTTACCTATACCTTCACTAAAACTTACATATCTATCTTTAGTAAAGTTTTCAAATACTTCATCCTCTAATAATTTATGAGCTATTAATAATCCTTTTGCAAATGTATCCATTCCTGCAATATAAGCTAAAAATAAATCTTCTACTTCAAAAGATGCTCTTCTTACTTTAGAGTCAAAGTTAAATCCACCTGGTGCTATTCCACCTTGCTTTAACACTTCATACATTGCAAGTGTTGCATCATATATATTTGTTGGGAATTGGTCTGTATCCCATCCTAATAATAAATCTCCTTGATTTGCATCAACACTTCCTAAAACATTGTTTATTCTAGCTATATTTAACTCATGTTGGAAAGTATGACCTGCAAGTGTTGCATGGTTTGCTTCTATATTCATTTTGAAGTATTTATCTAAATTGTACTTTCTTAAGAATCCTAAAACTGTAGCAGTATCAAAGTCATATTGATGTTTAGTAGGCTCCTTTGGCTTAGGTTCTATTAAGAATTGTCCAGTAAATCCAATTTCTTTAGCATAATCTACAGCCATTTTTAGAAATCTTGCAAAGTTATCCATTTCAAGTTCTGTATTAGTATTAAGTAAAGTTTCATAACCTTCTCTTCCACCCCAGAATACAAAGTTTTCTCCACCTAAATACTTAGTAACTTCCATAGCCTTTTTCACTTGAGCCGCTGCATAAGCGTAAACATCAGCATTACAAGTTGTAGATGCCCCATGAACAAATCTTGGATTACCAAACATATTAGCAGTTCCCCATAACAATTTTATACCTGTCTCTTTCATTTTAAGTTTTATGTACTCAACTATTTCATCTAATATTTTATTTGTTTCAGCTAAATCTTTTCCTTCTGGAGCTATATCTCTATCATGGAAACAGAAATACTCAATTCCCATCTTAGTCATAAATTCAAATCCTGCATCAACTTTAAACTTTGCTATTTCCATTGGATTTGTCATGTTATTCCAAGGTCTATCTACTGTACCTACTCCAAATGGGTCATTACTTTCTCCACATAAAGTATGCCAGTAACTCATTGCAAACCTTAAGTGCTCTTTCATAGTCTTATCTCCTACTACTTGTTCAGGATTGTAGTATCTAAATGCTAACTCATTTTCAGAATTTATTCCTTCAAATTTTACTTGTCCTATTCCTTTAAATATTTCACTCATTTTATATCCTCCCAATGTTTTACACATATGATGTATGTAATATTTTTTATTAGTTTAAACCTGTTTTAATTATTTATCTTTAAAATTAACTGCTTCATCTAACATCTTAAAATCATCTTTTAAAGACTTGTATAATTTTTTATACAATTTGTGATATCTCTTGTACATGTCCACATTTTCATTTATTGGTTCTAACTTAGTTGAAGTTTTTATTATGACATTGCAAGCTTGTTGTATATTTTCATATATTCCTGACCCTACTAGTGCAAGAATTGCAACTCCCAATGCTGGACCTTCACTTGAGTTTATAGTATATACATCTTGATTAAACATATCTGCCTGCATCTGTCTCCAGACTTTACTTTTACCTCCTCCTCCAGAGGCTCTTACTTCATTAACATCTATATTAAGGCTTTGTATTATATCCATACAATCTTTTAAACTGTATGAAACACCCTCCATAATTGCTCTTGCCATTTCTTTTTTAGAGTGCATTGGAGATAATCCAAAGAACACTCCTCTAGCATAAGGGTCAAGATGAGGAGTCCTCTCTCCCATCATATATGGTAAGTAAAGTAATCCATTACATCCTGATGATACCTGACTTACTTGCCCATTTATAATTTCATATACATCTTTCTCTAAAGATTTTGAAATTTCTATTTCTCTTTGACAGAAATTATCCTTAAACCATTTTAATGATAATCCTGCCCCTTGAGTAACACCCATAACATGCCATGTATTTGGTACTGCGTGACAGAAAGTATGAACTCTACCTTCTTTATCAACTTTAGGTTCTTTTGTATATGCAAATACCACCCCTGATGTGCCAATAGTAGATGAAACTACCCCTTCTTCAACTATTCCATTTCCTATAGCTCCTGCTGCTTGGTCTCCAGCTCCTCCTACAACTATTGTTCCTTCTTTAAGCCCTGTTAAGTCTGCTACCTCTTTAGTCACATATCCTGTTATTTCTTGAGATTCATAAACTTTACCTAAAAGGTTTTTATCGATATTTAACTTTTCAAGTACTTCATCACTCCAATTTCTTTTACTTATATCAAGTAACTGCATACCACTTGCATCTGATACTTCTGTAGCATACTTTCCTGTCAACTTGTATCTTATATAGTCTTTTGGAAGAAGTATTTTATTAGTATTTTTGTAAATATCAGGTTCGTTATTTCTAACCCATAATATTTTTGATGCTGTAAAGCCTGTAAGTGCTGGATTAGCAGTTATTTCAATTAATCTTTCTTTTCCCACTAAGTCAGTTATCTCTTCACATTCTTTTATTGTACGTTGGTCACACCATATTATAGAGTTTCTTAATGTATTACCTTCTTTATCTAGCATAACTAGACCATGCATCTGTCCTGATAATCCAATTCCTTTTATATATTCACTACTTATATTTGAACTTTGAATTACATGTCTTATAGATTCTACTACAGCTTTCCACCAGTCATTAGCATCCTGTTCTGCCCAACCTGATTTCTCTTGTATAAGAGGATATTCATATGTACAGCTTTCTATAGTATTTCCTAGTTTATCAAATAAGACAGTTTTCGTACCTGATGTACCAATATCTACACCTAATACATACTCCAATTTAATCCCTCCTTGAGATAGTACTTATAATTATCGTTTTCCTATTCCAATTTTTTTATGTTTAGATATATTTTACTTGCTTTATTTTTGTTAGTATATTAAACTAACTTATGAACTAATAATAAAATATTTAATTATCTTTGTCAATGCAAAATAACCTTTTATTTTTAACTAAAAAGTATTACAATATTATTTTAAGGAGGAATATCAAATTGGTTACTGATAAATACACTATTCGAGAAATGAATGAAAGATTGGTACTTGAACAAATTATAAAAAATGGTCCTATTTCTAGAGCGAGTATCGCCTCTACCATAGGATTAAACAAAGCAACTATATCTGCTATTACCAAAAAACTTATTGATGAATCTCTAGTCCATGAAATAGGAATTGGAAATAGCACTCATAGTGGTGGAAGAAAACCCATACTTTTAGTATTTAATAAATGTGCAGGGATTTCTTTAAGTATGGATATTGGATATGACTATATATTCTCTTCTCTATCTTATTTAGATGGAACTATTATAAAGTCAAAGAATTTGACAGATATACAGATAAATAAAGATAATGTCATACAACTAATAGATGAAGTCATAAATAGTTATAATATATCCAAAATAGATACTCCTTATAATGTAGTAGGATTCACTCTGGCTATACATGGAATTACTTGTGAAAATAAAATACTGTTTACTCCATATTATAATCTTAATGAGATTGATTTATATAGTATCCTTAGTGAAAAATACGACTTCCCTATTCATATAGAAAATGAGGCAAATTTAACAGCTTTAGCTGAGAGTACTTTCTCAACGATACATAGTTCATTACTTAGTCTTAGTATTCACAGTGGATTTGGTTCAGGCATTATAATAAACAATAAATTATATAATGGTAGAAATGGTATGAGCGGCGAAATTGGCCATACTATTATCATGCCTAATGGTAAACCCTGTCCTTGTGGAAACCTTGGATGTTTAGAACAATATTGTTCAGAGAAAAAAGTATTTGAACAACTTTCTTCTTTAGAAAATATCCCTAAGATGGATTCTAATATGGTAAAACAGCTATACTATGCAAATAATCAAAATGCTAAAAAAGTTATTAAGGATTTTTGCAGTTACTTATCAATAGCTATAAATAATGCTATTGCAACCTATGCTCCTGAGATAATCTATTTAAATAGCCAAATAATTAGAGATATACCTGAGATATTACAGATTACAAAAGATATGTTAGTTAGTTCTTTTAACAAAGGTATAAATATAGAAATTTCATCATTAGGGTCTGAGGCATCTCTATATGGTGGTTCTGCTGTAAATATCAAGAGCTTTTTAAATATACAAAATTTAACTTTGATGAACGAAATAAATGATAAAATAACTACACTATAATGAGTAATCTAAAAACTAGCTTAAAAAGCTAGTTACATTTTTTAATACCTAAACGAATTCAAACCCATTACTTATACTATAATTGTAATGGAACACTGAAAAAGGTAACTACATCTAAATCGACATTTACAACAGATGAATCACTTCATAAATCACTTTATTTAATAACTTCCAGTATTATATATAAGTGAATTCAAAGTTTTAGAACCTGACCTAAAGTATTAAATCGATTAAATATTCATCTTAATGAAATATTAGTTACAGTCATTATTAAAGTCAAAAAAATTAAGAATAGCTTTATATAGATGCTATTTTTATAAAGATGGTAATAATCTTAAATAAGGGTTATGACTACACAGCCATAACCCCTTTAAAGTATAAATTCTAAAATTAAATTTATTCTGGAGTTTACACAAGATTATTTATATTCTCTTTCTCAGAAGTTGTACATTAATTAGATATTAATATAAAGTTTCTATTCATCATCAGATAATAAACTCATTGTAGGTTCAACTATAGAAATATTGTCTTTACCTATCTTCTCTAACTTTACTGCTAATTCTTTTTCATCTGAAAAAGCTGATTCAATAACCATACCTAAATTTAACCCTGAAATGATTTTAATTCTACTATCAATACTGGCCTCTAATAAAGCAGCATTACATGGCGTTCCACCAATTAAATCCACCATTATAACTATTTCTGAACTTTCTTTATATACTTCTAAAGCTTTTTTTAGTTTTTTTATTGTTCCTTCAATTCCATCATCCTGTTTCATATTTACAGTAGGATAATTTATAGTATCCCCTATTATCATTTTTGCAGAATTCAAAACTTCTTCAGCCATATTTCCATGACTCATCAAAATAATACTATTCACTTTAATACACCTCTCTAATTTTATAAAATATCTACAAGATAAGTTTTTTTGTCATCAGGTGTCATTATAGTTGTAATTTCAATTCCTTCATCTAGGAGTTTTCTAAATGCTTCCTTCTCTTCTTCTGTAACACTGATATTAGATTTTAATACTGTTGTATCTTTTCTACTTGACATATTTCCAACATTTATATTATGTATCTTTAATCCTGCTTCTATAAATGGAATAAGGTCAACAGGAGACTTTACAATTAATAATACATTTTGTCCTTCATACTTACCAGCAGTAATATTTTTTATGGCAGTTTCTTCTGTAATTATAGATGATGCTATTCCCGCAGGTGTAGCCATTCTTAGAACTTGTTTTTGAACAGAATTATTAGCTACTGCATCATTTACTACCATTAATCTTGTAACACCTAATTTATTACTCCACATAGTTGCAACTTGACCATGGATTAAACGGTCATCTATACGAATATTTTTAATGCCTTTCATTTCCATATCTAAATATCACCCTTTCCTTATTTTAAAATACCTAATGCATATAAAATTATTGAAACAACCATTACACCTAAAATTAAGTATATAGGCTTTATGTTCTTTTTAAGAGCCCAATACACAACTAAAACTAAAATTGCAGGAACTAATCCAGGCATAATTTGGTCTAATATTTCTTGACCTTTCATTGTAAAGTCGCCTTGTTGAAAGTTCAAAGCAACATTAGCTTTTACTACAGATGGTATCAATGCTCCCACCACCATTAATCCTAAAATAGATGTACTCTCAGTTAAAATCTTCAAACTTTTTTCAATTGAAGATATTAGCTTAGTACCTGATGTATATCCAGCATTAAATAGTGGTATACTTAATAATTTTAACGCTACACTCACTGCAATCCATAATAAGATTCCAAATGGACTTCCATCTATCGCCATGTTAGCTGCTATTGCTCCAAAAATTGTCCATGGAATAACAACAAATAAACTATCTCCTAAACCTGCTACTGGTCCCATCAATCCTGTTTTAATTGAAGTAACAGCCTCCTCAGTATCTTCACTTGATAATTCCTCCATAGCTACATTAATACCCAAAATATAAGGTGCAACCCATGGATTAGTATTGAAAAACTGTAAATGATTTAATACAGCTTTTTGAAGTTTTTCTGGGTTATCTTTATATACTACCTTTAAAAATGGTAGTACTGCATAACAATATGCTAAAGCTTGCATCTTCTCATAATTTGAAGAAACAGAACTTGTGAAAAACCAACGCCATAGAACACTTTTCTTAACTTTTTCATTTGATTTATTTACTGATACATTATCACTCATCTTCATCCATACCTCCTGCCACAGTATAATGTTGTGCTTGATTTTCTACATTCTTTTTGTAAATTATAAGTGCAATTGCTCCTCCAATTAAAGCTACACCTAACAATGGTACTTTCATATATACTGCTAAAACAAAACCAATTACTAAATAACTAAAATACTCCTTAGCAGGAAGGTATCTAAGTAATAATCCTATTCCTACCGCTGGAAGTAATCCTCCAGCTACTGTTAAACCACCTGTTAACCATTCAGGTGTATATTTTAAAATTGTGTTAATTAAAGAAGGTCCAAATATTACAGATAGAGCTACTGGAATACCTGTTGTAGCTGCTGTTAATAATACTCCTAACATTTGCATATATGTTATATTTTTATAATTTCCTTTTCTAGCTCCATCTTCTGCTTTATGAACTAGCCATATACCAATAGTATTTCTAAGAACATCTAACTGTACCATCAATAAAGCAACTGGGATACCTATAGAAATTCCTACAGATGCTTCTTGCTTAGTTGTAATAGTTATAAATGTAGCTACTATACTTGCTGTTTGATAATCAGGTATTGATGCTCCACCAAAGTTACTAATACCTAATGATAATAGTTGTAATGTACCTCCAATATATAAACCTGTGTTTATATCACCTAGGATAAGACCAGTAATAAAACCTGCTGTTACTGGTTGATATGTACCAAACATTGTTGAATTTTTTTCATAGTTTATAAAAAATCCATAAAGTACGATTAATAATAATTGCCATAATTGTGGCTCCATTATGATTTCACCTCTCTCAAAATATTTTTTAGTTCTTCAAAATTATGCTTAGAATTTTGCTTTAAGAAAATAGGAATTTCTTCAAGTGGGCATTCAATTTCATAAGTTTTTCCACCTTCATAACTAACCCCACTAAAGATATTCTCCCATGTATATCCTTTTGGCAAATATACTTTTCTACTTCTATCTTTATAATTCATTATTGGAGCAACCAAAATTTCATCTCCAAGCATATATGTATTATCAATCTCCCAAGTTTTATCATCTTCAGGAAATTCATAAAATAAAGTTCTCATAATTGGTGTTCCTTCTTCATGAGCTTCTTTCATCAATTTTGATAAATAAGTTTTTATACTTTCTCTAATTTTGATGAACTTTGTAAGAATTACTTCAACGTCTTCACCATAAGACCATATCTCATTAGGAGCTCCAGTTACCATTGAACCTCCACCTTTATTTGATAATGGTTTGCTATGAGGCAATCTATCTCCATGCATTCTTAAAATTGGTGAAAAAGTAGCATATTGGAACCATCTCACCATAAGTTCTCTAAATTCTGGGTCGTTAGGATTTCCTCCATGGAAACCTCCAATATCTGTCGTCCACCATGGTATACCTGCTAGTCCCATATTTAACCCTGTATTTACTTGATTATTAAAAGCCTCAAAACTAGAATCAATATCACCAGACCATACTAAAGCTCCATACTTTTGAGCTCCTGCCCAAGCTCCTCTTACAAGAGTTACAACTGACTCTGTATCATCATGTAAACCATGATAAATCATTTTTAAATAATCAATAGGATAAATGTTACCACAGCTTAAAACATTTCCTTTTTTGTATCTATAATTATCAAAATCATAAACAGAATATCCAGGTTCAGCTACATCTAACCAATAATAATCAATTCCCAGTTGCTTATAATTTTTATCTATTCTATCCCAAACATAGTCCCTTGCATCTCTATTTGTCATGTCTACAAATACTGTATTTCCTTGAATTTGCATTGTCATTCTGACACCACGATTAACATTGACTAAATATCCATTTTCTAAATAATCATTGTAGTTTTCTGCATCACTTTGAACTGTAGGCCATACAGATACTATTGGTTCTACTGAATACTCTTCTTTTAGTTTCCTAACTAATTCCTTAGGATTTTTCCAATAATCTAAGTCAAATTTATATTCACCTTGCTTAGGCCAATGAAAATAGTCGATTGCAATTGACGAAAGTTTAATGCCTCTTTTTGAGTATTCTTTCACAACATCCAAAACTTCCTCTGAAGTTCTATATCTTAATTTACTTTGCCATAGCCCTAATAGGTTTTCAGGCATCATAGGTACAGTTCCTGTAACTTGAGAGTAATTTTTACTTAACTCTTTTGGGCTTTCTCCACAAGTAATCCAATAATCTATAAAGTTTGTAGAAAACATCTTCCACTCTGTTATGTTCTTGGCAAAAGATACTCTTCCAATCCCTGGATTATTCCATAAAAATCCATAACCTAAGCTAGAAATATAATAAGGAACTGATATTTGAGAATTTCTTTGAGCTAACTCCAAAATGGTATTCTTTAAATCTAGAAATTCATGTTGGTATTGTCCCATCCCAAAAACCTTTTCACAAGGTTTAGACTCAAATCTAGTAGTTACTTCAAATTCTCCATTACAACTTGGTCTATATTCTCTTGATTTTAATTTAAGTGTGGAGTTAAAGTCTTTGGTAATTTCAATGGTTCCTACGTCTTCTCCACCATCATCGTGTTTTACAGCTCTTAATCTAATAAATTCCTTTAACAATATTTCATTTTTATCGTTATAAAATGTAATTCTATCTCTATGGTCTAAGATAGCCTTTAATTTTCCATTTTTAATACTTACACTACCATCTTCACTCTTGTCGATTTTAATATCTTCTTTATTCAACTTAGGTTTTTCATTAAGAGCATAATTTTCATCAATAAAATTTTGGTCGACAAATGACCTAATACGTAAAGAATTTTTTCCCCATGCTTCTATTCGCAGTAGTTCATTGTCAAATCTTTTTTCAATATAATCTTCAAATATTCTTACCACAGCCATCCTCCTAAATCGATAATTTAATCTTCCATTTTGATGTACTTTAAAATTAAATAACTCAGTCTAATATCTTAATTTTATATATTAAACATTGCATACAATTTATTTGTACATTAAACTAACTTACTAATAATATACTTTATTTGGTTCTCTTTGTCAATCGTTTTCCAAAATTTGATAGAATTTTCCAATTTAGTTATAGATAACAGCTTTTGTATAACCTAATACTCACAAATAAACAAATCCATTGTTATCCTCACTGTCATATATAACACTTATCCTTAGTTATAAAAATAAGGAATAGTTTGTCTACTATCCCTCAAAAAAATCTTAATATTCAAATTTATAATATATGTCTTCCCTATAATTCTAATAAATTAAAAACCATACAAATAATAAATACTTCCTATATACTTAAAGTTTATTTTAGAGACTTCATATTATTTATAGTATTTAAAATCTTGATAATGGAATATCTATTATTATTATAAATTTATTTTCATCAACTTTTATTTTTTATTGTTTGGTGGTTTAAGTGGAAGTGGTGCTGATTTATTGGTCGGTTTTTTAGTTCAGTCTGGTCATAAGATATTTACTGCTGCATTCTTTCCAAGAATCCTTAGCAATATAGTAGACAAGCCTTTATCTTGTATTATGGTTGTGTATTTTATAAGTAAAATGCCTAAAGGTTTTATATCTCAATATAATAGAAGTACATCTAGTTCTTCTTAATAAGTTGTATATCATATCTAATTTATTAAATATTATGATAAATTTATATACATATATTTGTATAACAATATTTTCTACTTCATTTTTCATTAATTTTAATATTAATGATTCAATTATGCAATATTTGTATTAATTTAATTAAATACAATCTCTTAATATAAATTTAGATTCTAAATCTGTATTAAGTGGTTGTATTTTTATTTATTTCTAATTACCATACATATCCCTCCAAACTGCTCATTTATTCTCTTAAATATATAAAATAAAGTAAGAGGTTTATAATAAACCTCTTACTTTATTTTATATATTTATAATTAGATTTTATTAACAGTACTCCACTGCCCCTACTACTTTTCCTACACATCCACAAACTTCCATCCTACTCTTAACAAATTCTTTAACCGAATCTAGACCTTTTTTACCATATTTCTTAGGGTCAATTACCTCAGGGTCAGAATTAAGCACATCCTTAACCCCATTACTATAAGCAATCCTTAACTCTGTTGCATAATTAACCTTGCAAATCCCTCTTTTTATAGATTCTTTAATAATCTCATCTGGTATTCCAGACCCACCATGTAACACTAATGGAACTGATACAACCTCTCTAATTTCAGATAATCTATCCAAATCAAGCTTTGGCTCTCCTTTATATAACCCATGTGCTGTGCCTATTGCTACTGCTAAAGATGATACCCCTGTTCTTTCTACAAATTCTTTTGCTTGTAGTGGGTCTGTATATGCTCCACCATCACCACCATCCAAATCGTCTTCCTTACCTCCAACTTTACCTAATTCAGCTTCAACAGGTATATCTGAAGGTGTACATGCATCTACAACAGCTTTAGATATTGATATATTATCTTCGTAACTTTCATGAGAACCATCAATCATAATAGAAGTATATCCAACTCTAAGTGCCTGCATTGCTAGTCCAAAACTTGAACCATGGTCTAAGTGCATAGCCACAGGAATACTTGCCTTTTCTGATGCAACCTTTACATTTGCTAAATAATAATCCAATCCTGCATACTTTATTGTTGAAGGTGTTGTCTGTAGTATTACAGGTGATTTAAGTTCTTCAGCAGCTTCTATTACTGCCATAACCATCTCCATATTTTCAACATTAAATGCTCCTACTGCATAATGCCCTTCTTGTGCATCTAATAATATTTGTTTAGTTGTCACTAATGCCATAATTCATCCTCCTATATATTTATAATGATTTAATTTCTTCATTATTTAATTTTGATACTATTTCTATGCTTGTCTTACTATTTATTAACTCATTTAAAAATTCTTCGTCCATTAGTTTTGCAGATAGTTGAGACAATGTCTTTAAATGTAAATTATCACCATTGTCTGTAGCTGCTATCATAAATATAAGATGTACTGGGTTTCCATCCTCTGATTCAAAATCAAACCCTTCTTTTGATACACCAACTGCTACTCGTGGTACTTTTACTGCATCTGTTTTTGCGTGTGGTATCGCTATGCCCATACCAAAACCTGTAGATGATATTTCTTCTCTCTTATGAATTTCTTCTTTAAATTTATTTTTATCTAAAAGAACACCTGATTTATCAAGTATTTCAACCATTTCATCAATTACATCTGTTTTACTTTTTCCTTTAACATCTAAAACTACTGTTTCTTCGTTATACAAAGAAACTTTATTAGATACGTTTTCCGATTTTGTAATTTCATTTTTATATTCATTTTTAATTTCATCTGTATTTTCTGTAGTATTATTGTTATTTACTACCTTAGGTATAACTATCATATAAAGTATCGCTCCTACTAATGAACCTGCAAGTATACATCCTACCCATAAAAGCGGCTTATTTACTAGTCCTAAGACTAAAAATCCTCCATGTGGAGCTGGTACTTCTATTTTCATTATGTAAGTTAAAATCGCTGATATTGATGACCCAATCATAAGTACTGGCAACACTTTCAGTGGATTCTTTGCCGCGAAAGGTATCGCTCCTTCTGTTATATGAGTACTACCTAGTATATAATTAATTAATCCTGCCGCTCTGTCTTCTTCTGTAAATCTATTTTTAAATAAAGTAGATGCTATAGCTATTACTAATGGTGGTGTTATACAAGCTGCAGATACACCTGCCATAAATAAGTAGTTTCCTTGACCTAGAAGCATAGTTCCAGTCACATATGCTGCTTTATTTACTGGACCTCCCATATCAAATGCTGACATACATCCTATTACTAATCCTAGGATTATAGGACTTGAGTTCTGTAACCCTGAAAGGAAATTCATCATAGCATTGTTAAGAGCTGAACATGGTCCCCCAAGTAACAACATAGATATACCAACAACACCCACACTGACTATAGGAATTATAAAAATAGATTTAAGTCCTTCTAACTGTCTTGGTAATTTTCTCAATAAGTACACAAATAATTTAACTGCATAACCTGCCAAAAATCCCGATATAATTCCACCTAAGAACCCTGAACCTGTGTCAAACGATATCATTCCTCCAACAAGCCCTGCCAACATACCAGGTCTACCTGATACAGATTGAGCTATAAACGCCGCTAATACAGGAACCATCAAATTCATAGAATATCCACCAACAGATTTTAATGTAGCTGCTATCTGATTATACTGTTCTGAATTTGGGTCAAATGAGTAAATCCCCCACAAAAATGATATAGCAGTTAGCACTCCGCCTGCTACTACTAAAGGTAGCATATGAGATACTCCATTCATTAAGTCTTTATATAGTTTTTGACCAAACGACAAATTCCCTTCTTCTGTAAATTTGCTACTTGATGTATTTCCCTTTCTAACTGCTACTTTACCATCAATACACTTTTGTATAAGCTCACTAGCTTTGTGTATACCTTCTTTTACAGGCACCTCTATTACTGGTTTTCCATTAAATCTATCCATATCAACGTTTTTATCACAAGCAACTATTATTGCATCTGCCATTTCGATATCTTTTGCTGTTAATTTATTCTCTACTCCTATGGCTCCATTTGTTTCAACTTTTATATCACATCCTAATTCTTTAGCTGATTTTTTTAATGCTTCTTCTGCCATAAATGTATGTGCAATTCCAGTTGGACAACCTGTTACCCCAAGGATTATCTTTCTCCCCATTTTTATACCACCTTTCTGACTTTTATATTTTTTATGTACTCTTCTACATTCGCCAAACTACCGATACCATTACTTTCAGCCACACTTGCACCCGTTGCAGCAGACCTTTTCAATGCTTCTTCAATATCTTCTGGATTTTCCAACCATATACTTAAAAAAGCAGCTAATGCAGAATCACCAGCACATGCAGAGCTAACAACTGTAACTGGTTGAGCACTAGCATAATAAATTGCTTCTCCATTGTAAAAATAAGAACCTTTTTCTCCTAAAGTTAGTAATATATTTTGAGCTCCTTTCAAATGTAGTAACTTAAGCACATCCTTAATGTCCTCTTCATCTCTTACAATAATTCCAAATATATCTTTGATTTCTTCATCATTTGGTTTTATCAAGTATGGATTATATTCTAATAACTCCTTTAATTTCGGTGAACTTATATCAAGTATTGTTTTTATATTTTTATTTTTACAAATCTCAAATATATCTTCATAGTAATTATCATCAATACCAGGTGGTAAACTTCCACTTATTGACAAGTAATTTATATCTTCTAATGACTCTATCTTCTCTATCATTTCTAGCTTTTGCTTTGCATTTACATATGACCCAGAGTTTACAAATTTAAACTCATCATTTCCATCATTTAAAAATATATTTATACGAGTTGTATCTTCTACCCAGGTAGGTAGTACATCAAACCCTTTCTTTTCACTTTCTTCAACTATATATTTTCCTGAGAATCCTCCAAAAAAACCTAATATCTTGGACTCTATACCATAATAACCTAGTACAAATGTCACATTTAAACCTTTTCCATTAGGAGAATATGTAGCATTTGATGTACGATTTACTAATTTACTTTTTATACCGTTAGTAGATATGTTCATATCTATTGCTGGATTCGTGGTTAATGTATATATCATTGTCTTCCCCCTTGCTTCTGCTGTGTATGTTTTCATTATAATAAAAAAGTCTATGAAAATCTTTTCATAAAAAGAAAATAGATTTTCATAGACTTTTTCAATTTAATTTTCAGAATTATTATATTTGACCATATAATCTATAATTATCCTAGATATAATGTACAATGGTAACCTAGATGACACTTCATACTCAGAGATTGAGATATGATAATGTTTATATCCTACAATATATAAATCAGAATAGTTTATAAGTTTTGCATTTTCACTACAACAACATGTTATAACTTTGGCTCCACTTAAATTGGCATTTTGTGCTGATTCTACAAGTTCTTTAGTGTTTCCATTCAACGAAAATATGATTATAAGTTCATCTTCTTTCATTGATTTAGATTTTATTTTCATTATATTAGGGTCATTTATAAAAAACACATTAAAATCAAGTAATTGTAACTTAAGGCTAAACTCTTTTGCTACATATTCAGTAAGACCTCTTGCTAAGACGTATATCTTACTAGATTCATTTATAGTTTTTATTATATTAATTAGTGTAGTTAAGGATATTTGTTCTATAACTCTCTGCGCTTCTATAAAAGACTTGTTTATTATATCCCCCATATTGTGTATATCATTATTTTCATCTTTTACTGTCAACCTGTATCTAAGTTCATTAAATCCATTTAGGCCACATTTTCTAATTGCTCTTGAAACGGTTGCTGGAGACGAATATGTTTCATGAGCAATCTCTACTATGGACAATTCTGATAATATTGACTCATTTTGATTTATAAATTTAATTATTTCAAGTTCCGTTTTCGTTAGATTTTCAGAATTACTTTTGTTTAGCTCAATTATCATATTTTTTCTCTCCTTGGATATAAGTTTTTTGTCTAAATTTATCAAGTAATATAATAATATATTTCCTCTTAACTACTTATTTTTATACACAATCATGATTTAGTCAATGTCTATAAGTATAAATTTATAATATTATAATTCTGTACTTTAATTTATTCTGTTATTACTATGTTATTTTGCAATAAAAAAGTAATTACTTAATCACTAAGATTGAGTAATTACAAATTTTTTAGCCTACAAGTAGCTTATTATGAATATTTAAAATTATTTTCAATATGGATTAATATATCCTCTAAAGGACTTATTTCAATATCAAACCCTAGCTATGTCAGTCTTTTTATTTAGTACCTTTTAATACCTTTATAAGATTAAATATTTGTACTGTTGTGGCAGTCATATTATTACTTGCCGTTTCCTTATCCATTGCTTCTTCTATGGTCATAGCCCTATTTACTATAGAAAAATAAGCATCTATCCCTTCTTCATTACACTTAACTGCATCTTCTGTCGTTGCTCCAGCCAAACCTATTACTTTTGCCCCATATTTTTTAGCCATCTTTGCAACTCCTATTGGTGCTTTGCCCATAGCTGTTTGATTATCCAATTTACCTTCTCCAGTTATTACAAAGTCTGCACATTTTAACTCGTTCTCTATTTTAATTTCTTCTAATATTATTTTTACTCCAGATTCTAATTTTGAATTTAAAAACGCTAAAAATGCAAAACCTAATCCACCTGCTGCTCCAGTACCTTCTATATTGGCTATGTCTTTATCTAAATCACTTTTAACTATCTTAGCAAAATTTCTAAGGCCATTATCTAACTCTTCAATTATTTTTGGTGTTGCACCTTTTTGAGGTCCATATATGTACGCTGCTCCATTTTTACCAAACAGTGGATTATTCACATCACAAGCTATTTTAAAGCTACATTTATCTAATTCTTTTAACCTATTATCTATTTTTATATGTCTTATTTCATTTAAAACTTTTCCACCTAACCCTACTAAGTTGTTGTTTTCATCATAAAACTCAAATCCTAAAGCTTGAAGCATACCTACCCCAGCATCATTAGTAGCACTTCCACCTATTCCAACTATAAAATTTCTATAGCCTTTATTTATTGCTTCTTTTATTATTTCTCCAACACCGTAAGTTGTGGTGTTTAAAGGATTTCTAAGTTCAGTTGGAACTAATGTTAATCCTGATGCTTGAGCCATTTCTATTATTGCTGTATTTGTACTTTTTAATAATCCATATGTCGCATTTACTTTCGTAATTATTGGTCCAGTGACTTCTATAGTTTCTTTTTCACCATTCATACCTTGTACTAAAGCGTCTACTGTTCCTTCCCCACCATCTGCAAGTGGCAATATCTTTACTTTTGCATCTTTTTCAACTTTTAATATCCCCTTTTTTATTGCATTTGCTGCCTCAATTGAAGATAAACTGCCTTTCAAAGAATCTATAGAAATTAATATTTTCATATTTATCTACTCCTTATTTTAAAAATAAAAATTTATAAGTTTTAATTTACATTCTATTTTATACTCTACTCCTTTCTTTGTACATACAGTTTCTTGTTTACATCCAGCTCTTACTAGAAATATGCTATACTTTATCATAATTAGCAAGTTGTCAAATCATAATTTAGGAGGATAAAACTATGGAATCTAAATATACAGAAATAAACTCAAAGACCTTTGATAAATGGAATAAAGAAGGCTGGGAATGGGGACAACCTATCAGTCATGAAGTTTTTGAACGAGCCAAAGCTGGAGATTGGTCCGTTGTACTGACACCCACTAAACCCGTTCTGAAAAATTGGTTCTGTGATATGAAAAATACAAAAATACTAGGATTAGCGTCTGGAGGCGGACAACAAATGCCAATTTTCACTGCATTGGGAGCTCAATGTACAGTTTTAGATTATTCAACTTCACAATTATTAAGTGAAAAAAAGGTTGCAGAAAGGGAAAAGTATTCTATTGAACTTGTACAAGCTGACATGGCAAAGCCACTACCTTTTAAAGATGAAAGTTTTGACTTAATATTTCATCCAGTTTCTAATTGTTATGTAGAAGATGTATTACCAATTTGGAAAGAGTGTTATCGTATACTAAAAAAAGGTGGTATACTTTTATCTGGACTTGATAATGGCATCAATTTTGTATTTAATGAAGAAGGAACAGAATTCCAATATAGGCTTCCATTTAATCCTTAAAAAAATAAAAATATATATGATGAATCAATCCAAAATGATTGGAGAATTCAATTTTCTCATACAATTGAAGAACAAATAGGTGGACAACTACAAGCAGGATTTATTTTAACAGATATTTATCAAGATACAAATGGTTCTGGTAATCTTCATGAATTTAATATTCCATCATTTTACGCAACTAGAGCAGTAAAAAAATAAAACTATTTATACAAAAAGCAGTATAACACCAAAATGCTATACCGCTTATCATAAATTTAAAAGAATCCTTATAAAATATCTATAAATATAGCCCTTTGTGAATTTCAATACTAGAGATAAAATTCCAAAACTACACACGATTATATTTATACATCCAATTTATAGATAGAAAATTTATTACAATCTTTATAATTTTATTCTCTAATAATTATAAGAATTACTTGACTTCAATATCATTATATTTTTTTGAATATACATTAGTCATATAGAAATATATAGGAACTACAATTACCATACCACCTAGTCCCCAAACTATCTTCATTGGTTCATCAATACCTGCTTTTATCAATAATACTATACTTATAGCTACTGCAAATATTGGTATAATCACTCCTCCAGGTATCCTAAAGTTTATGTCTTTACCAGCATACTTCTTCCTTAATATTAATACAGCTAGACAGGTAGGAATATATTGAATAAATCTAGATACAACACTTATTTGAGATAGTGTTGTAAATGACCCTGACCATGCTATTAATAAAGTTCCTATAACAGAAACTATAATTGCTATATATGGAGCTCCATTTTTATTAGTTTTTCTTATAGACTTAGGCATTAATCCTTGCTCGACCAAAGCAGCCGCAGACCTTGGTGTAAATATAGATGATGCAATATTTATTCCTCCAACAGATACTATAGTCCCTATTGTAATTATATATCCACCTATAGGACCTAACATTTTAATAGCAGCATCTGCAACAGGAGTCGCTGACCCTCTTAATCCATCTCCCAATACACCTATACTTATCCCCAATATAAGCATATATATTACTGATACTACAAACATTACCATTACTAATGCCTTAGGTACATTTTTCTTAGGATTTTCCATATCTTTTGCTGCAACAGCTAAAGATTCAAACCCCGTAAAAGCATAAAATAAAGTTATTGATACTGCTACAAAAGCTGATGATGTACTTTGACCTTTTTGTATTATTATAAATGGCGTAAAATTAGAGCCTTTTATAAAAAATAAACCTACAGCTATAAATAAAACTATTGGTAATAATTTTCCTATAGTCATTATATTGTTTAAATGCTTAGATTGCTTCATTCCCATAAAATTTATAAGCCCAAGCCCTCCAACTAATATACCAATTATTATATTTTTAATAAGTGGCTCTGCTGCTTGAGGCCATATAGATGATAGTGTGACTGCAAAAAAGTTTGCCATAGTTGCCCAAGCAATCATACTAACTATCCACTTCATAAATCCAACTTCAAACCCAATAAAATCTCCAAAGGCCTCTTTTGCATAAAGATACGGCCCTCCATCAGTATCAAACCAACTCCCTGCTTCAGCAAAACATAAAGCAATAGAGACAGCTAAAAACATACAAAAAACTAATACTAAGATACTCGCTGGACCTATACTTGTATATGCATCTCCAGGTAAGCCAAATATACCTGACCCTATTATTGCATTAATCCCTAATAATACAATACTCCAGAAACCTAACTTAACACTTTTTTTCATTGTTATTCCTCCAAACTCAACTTAAAATATAGTTATAATTATTTTTCTTTAGATGCTTCTTTAACTATCGCCATAAATATTTTTTTCATATTATCACAATCCTTAGTCATCATTTCTGGATGCCATTGTATGCCTATTACAAACTCATTCCCATCCTTTTCTATAGCTTCAATTAAACCATCTTTAGCAGTAGCTGAAACAATATATCCTGGAGCTACCTTATTGACAACTAAATGATGGAAACTATTAACTAGGATTTCTTGTTCTCCTAATATTTCATACAACTTTGTACCCTCTTTTATCTGTGCTGTATGTGTAGGTATATTAGATAAATGTTGCTGATTATGTTTTATGTAAGCTCCTTCAATTAAAGATAAATCTTGATATAAACTCCCTCCCTCAGCTACATTTATAATTTGTTCACCTCTACATATACCTAACACTGGTTTTTTCATATCTAAAGCATACTTTAATAACTTCATATCAAAAACATCTCTTTTAGGTGATATTGCACCTAGCTTATTATGAGGTTCCTCCTTCCATATAAGAGGATTTACATCTTGTCCTCCTGATAGTATAAGTCCATCTATATTTGATACTTGTTCCTTTATAATCTCATCATCATATACAATTGGTACAATATATGGTATAGCTTTACACATAGCTACTGACTGTATATAGTCATTATTTACATAAGCCCTTTCATAACCAGGAAACATCCCCCCTTCATCAATTAATAAGTTTCCTGATATTCCTATTACTGGATATTTCTTTTTAATCACTTTCTTCACCCCTTAAATTATTTATGAACAATAAAAAATGCTACTTCTCTCTTAAAGAGCAAGTAGCATACCAATATTTTAATTGTTTAAAAATTCTAATTTATTTTTAAAATACTTTTTCTAAGGAATCAGTTATATAAATCACTCTATTGATTTATATTTTATTTTAATCCTATTTAATTCGACTTTTTGAATAGTGTTAATTCTAATTAATAGGCAAAATAGGCATTCATACTTTCCTTTTTATTAACCTATTAAATACTATTTAATATATTTTTTCCTCTTCTATTTAACTCACTTCCCTTTCTACCTGATTCACATATTATCAAATCTAGTTCTTTAAGTATATTAAGTATTCCCCTTACCTCACCTTCTGTTATACTATAACCTAATTCATTTATTGAATTAACAATACCATTTCTACCTATGTTTTTATTAAGGTTATTGGCATTTTTTAAGCATTCCATTACTAATCTTACTTTTTCTATAGATGTTCTATCTTTTAATGTACTTATTTCTTTACTATAGTCTTCAGTTATATTTAGTAAATTATGAGGTAAGTCATTAATTAAAATAACATGTTCAGAACTCATAATGTTAATATACATAGCTGTATTTTTTAATTCTCTTATATTCCCTGGCCATTCATATGCATTAATAATGCCTTTAACATCTTGACTAATTTCCCTCTTCCTTTTCATAAAATGCTTTAGCATAACTTCTATATCTTCTTTTCTCTCTCTTAAAGGTGGTATGTTTATAGGCAATACATTTATCCTATAATATAAATCAGTTCTGAACCTATCTTTTTTTATCATTTCTAATAAATTTTTATTTGTAGCTGCAATTACTCTTACATCAGTGTCTATTACATTTTCCCCCCCAACTCTCATGACTTGATTTTCTTGTAATACTCTAAGTAATTTGCTTTGTAAATATATGGGCATGTCTCCTATTTCATCTAAAAATATAGTTCCATTATTAGCTTGCTCAAATAAACCTTTTTTCCCTCCTCTTAAAGCACCTGTAAAAGCACCTTCTTCATATCCAAAAAGTTCACTTTCAAGTAGGTTTTCTGGCATAGCTGCACAGTTTATCGCTATAAATGGCTGACTATGCCTTGGTGATGCATTATGAATAGACTGAGCCATAAGTTCTTTTCCTGTTCCACTTTCTCCAGTTATAAGAACTGTATAATCAGATTCCGCTATTTTCATACCTAGCTCTTTAGTTCTTTCCATTTTTACTGATACTGTTTTTATGTCATCAAAGGTATACCTAGCAACTTGTCCCTTTTCTCTAAGCTTCTTTGATAGGTTTTGTTCCAATTTCCTTATGTAAGTTATTTCTTGAATACAAAAATAATATCCAGTCACCCTTCCAAAACTTTCTATATTATACTTATTTACATTTAAATATTTATTATTAAACTTTATAACTTCATCATGTGCCTTACTTAATCTAAAAATCTTTTTAATATTTTCATTCTCTAATTCATCTATATTTTTTCCTATAATATCATTTTTAATATCTAGTATATCACTCAAGCTATTATTACAAATAATTACATTTTCCTTCTCTGATATCATTGCCATACCTAGGTTTGATAAGTTTATTATAGAATTCAATTCATCTGCTTTTATAGTAAGTTCTTTATATTTAGTATTTATTCCTGAATATAAACTAATCACTTCATCTGTATACTTAATTAGCCTCTCAGTAATTTCCTTATCATCCAGTTTGAGTTTTGCTATTATTTGAATAAATGTTGAACTATCAATATACCTATGCCCTAAATCAATAACTTCTTCAATATATTTTGGAACTAAATCTGCTTCTCCTGGTGTTACAGCTATCTTAATATTTCTATATTCTTCATTAGGATTATATGGTATGAAATTTAAGTGATTTATTCCTATATTGTATAAATTAGATATTGTTTCTAATACAGTGTGCTTATTATCATTTACTACTAATACATCTATTCCTTCTGGTAATGAAAATAACTTGTATATATCCTTTTGCTTTATAGTTCTATTTATAATTATTATCTTTGAGACATCTTTTACATATTTTTTTATTTTCAATACTCTATCATCTATCATTACTAATATTATGTCATCTTTTATCGATTCTTCTTCTGTTATTCTATTTAAATAATAGTTTTTTATTATTACTTTATCTTTAAATATCAGCTTTAGGTTTTTATTTAAAAAACACTCTAATTTAGATAATCCATCAGTTACTACTGCTATTGTTTTCATTATAAATCTATCCTTTCTTTTGTTTATATTATATAAAATTTTAATAGTTCTAATATAGTTCAAAATCTTTTAACTTATATAAAGCAAAAGTTATGCCAAATTGATAGATTTCTTATTTTTTATTTAACCTTAAGCTAGAAATATTATTATATGATTAAGATTAGATAAATAATATAACTTTAGCTATAGAATCTACAAAAACATGACTCCTATCAAAAAATAAAAAGGTATTACCACTTTTTTGGTAATACCTCTTTATCTTATTTTCAATTTAAGTTAATTTAAGTGATTTTTCTTAATCTCATCAAGTAGTCCATCTTCTAGATAAATTTCTAACGCACATCCTACCATTGCCTTTACTGCTTTGTGAAGTTTATCATAAGCTTCCTCAGAATTTGCATAATTTAGAAACTCTTTTTCATGAACATATACCATTGGATTTATGTCTAGAGCTATTTCCGTATACATAGTAGGACAAACTTGGCTTACGTTTCCTATATCTGTAGAACCTACTGGACCTTCTTTTCCTTCTAATATATCTGTTATACCTGCCTCAATTAGATTATTCTTTGTTATATTCTGAAGCACCTTATTATTTATTATATTGTCAAAAGAATTTTCAAAGTATCTATAAGAAAGTTTAGCACCTGTCATTAACTCTGCACCTTTTGCACAGTTTATAACCTTTTTAGTTACTTCATCTAAATAACTTCTTTCAGCAGCTCTTACAAAAAATTCACAGGCAGCTTTTTCTGGAACTATGTTTGGAGCTTCTCCTCCATTTGAAACTATCCCATGTATTCTAACATCTGATTTTACATGCTGTCTTAGTGCATTTATTCCTGCAAAAGTAAGTTGTACTGCATCTAATGCATTAACACCCATATGAGGATGGCTAGCTGCATGTGCTGATACCCCTTCAAAACTAAACTCTATTGAATCTATTGCCAAAGCCTTGCAGTTTATGTTATTAAAAGCTTCTATATGCATCTGATAACTTACATCAATATCATCAAAAGCTCCTGCCTTAACTAAATCACACTTTCCTCCTGTTGTTTCTTCAGCTGGTGTTCCTATTAGTACAATTTTTCCTTTAAAATTTTCTTTTAACTTACTTAGTACTATACAAGCTCCTAATGTAGATGCAGCAATCCAGTTATGTCCACAAGCATGACCTGGTTCTTTATTTTCCCCATATCCAGGCAATGCGTCATACTCAGCTAAAAATGCTATAGTTGGACCATCATTATCCCCTAGTTCTGCTCTAAAAGCAGTATCCATATTACAGTATGGATAAGTTGTATCAAATCCATATTCCTTCATTTTATCTACCAAGTACTTTGATGATATATATTCTTCTTCTCCTAGTTCTGGATTGTTAAATATAAAATCACATACTTCTTCAATTTCTTTTCCCAGTTCATTCTCTATCTCATAAGCTCTTTTCTTTATACTTTCAATCATAATATACCTCCTATTAGAATCCAACAAATAATCCTATTGTTAAAAACACCATTACAGTAATTGTTAATACTACCATTAAAGGCATTACAAATCTAACCCACTTTGACCAAGGAATATTAGCTACTGCTAGTGCTCCCATTAAAACACCTGATGTAGGTGTTATTAAGTTAGTTACACCTATACCAAATTGATAAGCTGTAACTATCATTTGTCTAGATACATCTACTAAATCTCCAAGTGGAGCAAGTACAGGTATTGTAAGTGATGCAAGTCCTGATGCAGATGGTATAAAAAATGCTATTAAACCTTCTATTAAGAAAGTTAAATTTATAAATATAGTCTTTGGAAGTCCATTTAATAAATTTGCGGCAGAATTTAAAATTGTATCTATTATAAATCCATTTTCTGCTATTATTACTATTCCACGTGCAAATGCTATACATAGCCCTGCTGTCATTAAATCTCCTGCTCCACTTATAAATGAATTAACTATGTCATCTTGTTTAAGCCCTGATGCTATTCCTGATATTATACCTATAGCTGTAAATATCATTGCAATTTCAGTTATGTACCATCCTAGCTTTAAAACTCCATATATCATAATTGCCATACCTATTGTGAAAATTGCTATTACCATAGCTTCTCTTTTTGTAAATTCTTTTATGTTTGTATCAGTATTAGCCATTGATTCTTGATTCAATGATATACCATGTACTAAAGACTTCTTAGGGTCTTTTTTAACTTTATTGGCATACATCATAACAAATCCTATAGATATAGCCATATATATTATAAACATAACAACTCTCAACTCTATCCCAGAACCTGGTGTTATTTGTGACAATGCTTGTGCTATTCCTACAGAGAAAGGATTAGTAGTAGCTGCTCCAAATCCAGCTGTTGCTCCTATAAATACTGTAGCCACTGCTGTTAATGAATCATATCCCATACTGGTCATGAGTGGAATAAATATCATATAAAAAGGTAGTGTTTCTTCACTCATTCCAAATGTTGTTCCACCTAATCCAAATAGAATCATTGATATAGGTATTATTAAGAATTGGAATCTCTTCATTTTATTTACAGTATGAGCTATAACAGCTTCTATAGCTCCTGTTTTGTTAACTATTCCAAAAGCTCCTCCAACTATCAAAACAAATCCAACTACTTCAGCTGCATCTATAAATCCATTTATAGGTGCTGTAAATACATCAGTAATTCCTTGTGGATTTGATGCTGCTTTTTCATAAGTTCCAGCTACAACAACCGACCTTCCATCTATATCTACCCTTTCAAAATTTCCACTTGGTACTATCCAAGTAAGAACTGCCATTACTACTATTAGTAAAAATATTATAGTAAGTGTCTGTGGCATAGTAAACTTTTTCTTTTTTAAACTGCTCATTTTTAATCTCCCCCACTTTTAAAATTAAAATATTTTATTATTGCTTCCCTTTTCTATCCTATTTTATATAGATGTAAAAAAGCTCAACATGGATACATGTTGAGCTGAATGCGCTAAATACAATATACCTACATCTTCCCTTTATCTTAGTTAAGATAGCTCTCCATCAAAATTCGGGATAATTTTGATGACAGTACTGTACTTATTAAATACAGCCCCAGCACTAGATTTGGACACTAGCACTTCGGCACTTACTCCTTTTATATTGCTTCATTGGCTTCCGACCTCTTCAATATTAATCTTAGTAAATGCGACCTCTACCTCAATCTTTTTATTAGATGAGGTAATTCTTATTAAATTTTATTTATTCTAAATAATTGTAGCATAATATGTCGAGATTGTAAATATTTTCAGAAGAGTTTATATGCTTCCATAATATTAACAAATCTAGCTTATACTATTCCAGTATATAATTACAACTTTAGTTTTATGTTTAAAAATATATTTGTTTTCTCTTTTTTCTATTATCTTATCTATATACTTATCCAACATATCGCTAAAGTTAATCTTTTTATTTAATTCTGTTTCCATTTTAAAAAGTATATCCTCTACACTATCGAATTCAATTTCATTTTCTACATCAATAAACTTTATATCTGCACATATATTTAAAGAATGTAGTATATTTGGAATGTATATATAATCTGGACAAGTTCTATCTTTATCACCTAAATCCATATACAAATCATTAAATAATGGTTTTTGAATAGTTCTCACTATAATCACTTTTTCTTTAGCTAGCTTGGCCATCTTACTCAAAGCATCTTTAATATCCCAAATTCGATAAAGAGAATTCACAGATAAAATATAATCACTATGCCCAACATTAATCTCTTCCCATTTTCCTTGTATTGTATCTATATTAGTTATATTATGTTCCCTAATCTTTCCTTCAAGCACATTAAGCATATCTATTGAAAAATCATTAGCAATTATACCTTTACATTTCTTAGAAAGTGGAATAGTAAATTTTCCGGTACCTGCACCAATTTCTATAAGATTTTTTCCTTCATCTATTAACTTATCTACAAAATTAAATACTTCTTTTGAATAATCATAAAGCGTTGGCTTATCATCATATTTATGAGATAATTTTTTAAAAAACTTTCTTTCCGCTTCATCATCAAAAGCTCTTTCTCTTGCATATCCTTCTTTACTTTCAATATACTCATGCCATTTTTTCTCAAAATCTATATCTTTATAGTACATAATTACTCTTCCTTTCTAAAAATATTAGGGCGAGATTTGTAATTTTCTATACTCAAAAAACTACTCTTACTAATGTAATGATTGATTAATTAAACAATTGATTACTATATTTTAAAAATTAGTGAAATTCTCAACAAGCTCTTTGGTATAAGCATGCTTTGCACTTTTATACAATTCCTTAGCATCTATAATTTCAACTATCTTGCCATTTAACATGACTGCAACCTCATCACTAACTTCTTTTACTAAGTCTATATCATGAGATATAAATAAATAGGTTATATTAAACTGTTTTTGAGCTTTCTTCAAAACCTGTATAACTTGAGCTTGCACAGATACATCTAGCATTGATGTAGGTTCATCTAATATCATAAATTTAGGATTTAATAAAAGCACTCTAGCTAAAGCAACTCTTTGTATTTGTCCTCCACTTACTTGATGTGGGTATCTATTTAAAATTTCCTCACTAAGCCCAACAAAACTTAAATATTCCATTATGTATTCTCTTGCTTTATTCTTTTCATAGAGTTTATGAATTTTTAATGGTTCCACAAGGCTCCCATATATAGTTTTTTTAGGGCTTAGGGCAGAATCTGGATGTTGAAATATTATCTGTATCTCTTTTCTTAAATCCCTCATTTGAGAAAAATCATAATTACTGATATCTCTACCATTAAAATAAATTTTACCTCTGTCACATTTAATAAGTCTTAAAATAAGCCTTGATAAAGTTGATTTTCCGCATCCACTTTCTCCTACAAGACCTAAGGTTTTTCCCTCTTTGATTTCAAAAGATACATCATCTACCGCCTTAACTATCTTTTTATTGATTATTCCGCTTTTAAACTCCTTATAAAGGTTGCAAACTCTTATCATAAAGAAAACACCTCACTTTTGAACCATTAACATCAAATAGTCTTGGTTCATAATCAATACATGTTTTTTTTGCAACCTTGCATCTCGGAGAAAATCTACATCCTTTTGGTAAGTTTGTTAGACTTGGCGCTATCCCTTCAATGGGTATTAATTTTTTATTTGGCTGTGAATCAATTAAACCTCTCGTATAAGGATGTAGTGGATTATTAAAGATACTATTTTTTGTACCCTCTTCTATGATTTTACCTGCATACATAACTACAACTTCATCACAAAGCTTTTTAGCTAGCATTAAATCATGAGTTATAAGTATCATGCTAACGCCCATATTACTTCTTAAATCATAAAATACTTCATATACTTGCTTTCTTATTATTGCATCCAACCCTTTAGTTGGTTCATCTGCAATTACCCAGTTAGGTTTTAGTGCTGTCCCTATAGCTGCTAATGCTCTTTGACTCATACCTCCACTTAACTGAAATCCATACGAATTATAAACCAACTCACTATTTGAGAAAAAAAAATTTTTTAATATCTCCAAACTTTTACTCTTACAAGAATTCTTTTTTTCTTTTCCATGATAATAAAAAAGTTCATTCATATGACTTCCTATTTTCAATATTGGATTAAAAGAACTTGATGGATTTTGGGGTATTAACGCTATTTTTTTCCCTCTGATTTCTCTAATTTCATTTTCTTTAATTTTTAGCAAATCTTTTTCTTCATATAAGACACTGCCTGAAACAGTTGAGTTATTAGATACAAGGTTCAAAATCCCTAGTCCTAGTACCGATTTTCCACTTCCAGTTTCTCCAATAATTCCTGTAATTTTACCACTTTGAAAGGTTCTAGATATTCCATCTACAGCTCTTACTTTTCCTTCCTTAGTATTAAAATGAATTTTTAAATCTTTTATACTTATATCTCTATTCATAGTTTTTATTCCTTCTAAAGATATTGGCTTAAAGTGTTGCTTTTTTCATCAAACATATCCCTTAGTGCATCTCCAATTAAATTTATACTGCAACACAATAATAATATACTAAACCCAGGTGCTAATAATAGATTTGGATAGCTTCTAAAATGAGTCTTAGCATCATTTATCATAACACCCCAATCTGCTTGTGGGGGTTGTATTCCTAGACCTAAAAAACTTAACGATGCCATAGAAAGTACACTTTTTCCTACCCTTATTGCAAATAGTACTATAAAAGGAGCAAATATATTTGGAATTATATAGTGCAAAATTATATAAATATGACTAGCCCCTAGTGCTCTTGCACCTTCAACATATTTTTCTTCTTTTACCTTTAATACCTCTCCTCTAACTATTCTTGAAAAACCAGCCCAAGAAGTGAATACTATTGCAATTAATAAACTTTTTATACCTGGCCCAAGAACTCCAGCAAGAGCAATCATAAAGCTAAGACTTGGAAGACCTTGAAATATATTTACAATTGACTGTATTATCGTATCTACTATCCCACCACAATATCCTGCTATTATACCCACAAAACTACCAAATAGCATTGTTAATAAGGTTGCTAAAAAAGCTAAAGATATTGATACTCTGGCTCCATATAATATCCTACTTAGAATATCTCTGCCTAGAGTATCTGTACCAAGTATATGTTCTCTAGAAATTCCCATTAATCTATCATCCATTTGTACTTTATTAGGGTCATATGGAGCTAACTCTGGTGCAAATATTGCAACAAGTATCATAATTATTAGCACTAAAAAAGCTAGTTTATGTATAAATAACATTTCTTTAAATTTATTCATCTCATTTACCTCCCACCCTCATTTTAGGATTAAGAAATAGGTAACATATGTCTACAATTAAATTAAACACTATAAATATAATTCCTGTAAATAGCACATATCCTTGTACCACTGGATAATCTCTACTCATTATTCCTTGTATTACATAACTTCCCATACCTGGAATACTAAAAATAACCTCAACCACTGTGGAGCCTCCTAAAATAGCACCAAAATAGTTTCCCAGAACTGTTACAATGGGCATTAATGAATTTAAAAAAGCATACTTAAAAATAACTATTTTATTTGACAGACCCTTAGCTTTTGCCACTGTTATATAGTTTTGTCCTATACTTTCTATTAAAGTTGCTCTATTTAACCTTGCTACAGTTCCTATAGTCCCAGCTGCTAAAACAAATCCAGGCATTATTAAATGTTTAATCGTACCATACCCACTCGTAGGTAGCCATCTAAGATTCTCACAAAATATACTTAACATAATAATAGCTAACCAAAACCCTGGAATAGATATCATAAGTAAAGATACAAAAGTGCCAATCTTATCTATCGCTGAATCCTTTTTTAAAGCCATGATTATAGCTAATGGTATAGATAACACTATAACAAAAAACATAGCCATTAAAGATAAAGAGAAGGTTATTGGTAACCTTCTTAATATCTCTTCTGTGATAGATGTCTTTTTGATATAGGAAAGTCCTAAATCTCCAGTCATAGCTTTTTTAGTCCAATTAATATACTGAACTATAATATTATCATTTAACCCTAACTCTTCTCTAACTCTTTCTATTTCTTCATCTGTAGGAGCAGAAATACCATCCATGCTTAAATATTCAACTGCTGGGTCACCAGGTGCTATAACCCCTAATATAAATCCTAGAAAAGTTATTCCTATCAAAATAGGGATAGTCATCAATATCCTTCTAATTAAATATTTAAATGGTGTTTTCACTACTTACTCCACTCCATATTTGCTAATGTAGTCCCATATAATGTAGGTTTGTATCCAGTTATTTTTTTATTATAGGCAATTAAGTTAACATCTTCAAATAATGGTATAGCTGATGGGTGTTCTGATGATATATCTTGAAGCTCATCATATATTTTACTTCTTTTATCTAAATCCATTGTTTTTTCTAATTGACCTATTAATTCATCTGCTCTTTCATTTTTATAGCCCAATGAATAAGCTATATTACTTGACCCTGTGCTTCTCATATAACTATCAAATATAGAAAATGGTTCTGCATTTGGAAGCCCTTGAGTGTGAAGTGCTATGTCATAATTTCCTGTTTTTTGTGCTTCCTTAAAAGCAGCACCATCAAGTATAGTTATTTTAGAGTTTAATCCAACTTCACTTAATACAGATTGTATATACTCTGCTACAGTTTTGTATGGATAACGGTCTACACCATAAGATGGTATTATAAACTCTAACTCTTTTGTTTCCCCTTTTAACTCATTCTTTATAATTTTTTTTGCTTTTTCTGCATCATAAACAGGTTTAATTTCCTTAGCAAAAGGTGAACCTTGGTTCAATATATTCATAGTCGGAGTTCCATATCCTCCATAAAATTTATTTACTATAGTTTCTCTATCCACCAACAAGCTTAGTGCTTCTTTTATCTTAACATTATTAAATGGTGCCCTAGTACCGTTTGTAGATACAAATTGAGTTATTGTTGATGGAGATGTTTTAATCTCAAAGTTTTCATCCTTTATTAGCTCACTAGCTAACTCTGGAGTAATAGCCCCTAAATCCATAACACCCATAATTTCCTCTGATTTAAGTGCTGTGTAACGAGTTTGTGCATCTTTAATTACATTTACTCTTACATTTTTAACTTTACTTTTATCTCCATAATAGTCTTGATTTCTCTCTAACAAAACAAATTGTTCTTTTTCTCGTTCTTTTATCTTAAATGGACCAGTTCCTTGTGCATACTTAGTAAAGTCTCCCGTTTTTACATCAAAACACTCTGGACTATACATAGCACTTCCAAATCTAGCCATGTTGTATATTAAAGTTGATATTGGTTTACTGAAAGTAAGTTTAACTTCATAGTCAGAAACTTTATCCACACTTTGTAAATTAGGATATGTCTTTTCTATATCAAACGAATAAAAAGGTGAAGATTTCGTTTTCATATTCATATAACGTTCAAAATTTTTTACTACTGAATCTGCATTCAAATCTACACCATCATGGAATTTTACACCCTTCTTTATTGTAAATGTCCATTCTTTATAATCACCTGAATTTGACCATTTTTCTGCAAGTTCTGCCTTTGGTTTTCCATCATCACCCAACCCTATTAACGGTTCCCAAACATAGAGTATAGAACTTGTGTAATAAGCATCTTGTTCACCTGGTGCCAAATCTCTAGCTGCTGCTAAAACTACTTCCTTTTCATTATTCATCTTACTAACATCATTATTTTCCTCTGGTTTACTACACCCTGTTATCAATGATAACATCAGCATAATTGCTAAAATTATACTACTCAGCTTCCCTTTTGAAATCTTCCTCATAATACATTTCCCCCTTATTTAGAAATATGAGCATAAAAAAAGTTATAGCAAATAATGCTATAACATCCCATTTTAATATGTATACTTTAAATTCTAAATTCCATATACAAGACAATAAATCTAGTTGCTCCCCCCTAAATTTATTTACTAATATTTAATGTAGGTATCTGACTTACATTTCATTTTCTCAGCCTTTCTAAATAACATCTGTTGGCTATGCAGAATTTATCCATGCTTACAGTGATGGGTTCGTGTTGGATTTTCACCAACTTCCCTACTCTTTAAATACGTTTATTCAATTCTTAGTTTAATTGTATGCAATCTTATATAAATTGTCAACTTAAATCAAAATATAGCACTATATGCAAAATTAAAATTTACAATTATCTATCTATTAAAGTCTATTATAAAAACAGATATATTTTTTTCATATGGAAGGTAATAAGCTACTTTATCTCCCTTAACTATATTTTTCATAATATGATTGTATATAGTTTCATACTCTCCGCCTTCATCATAAGACTTAGCATACCTAACTATGTCATCTTCACAAGTAAATGTCTGTCCAAATTCAAGACTTAATGGTATTAATTCATATCTAAGTTTCTTTTCATCTAATAATACTTTTAAATTTTTTGAACTATGTCTTTCCACCACATCCATTCTTTTCTTAGATACTGGAATATGAGTTTTGGACTTATCATTAACAATTGCAATTAATCTATCACAATGCCCAGTAAAAAATTCTATATTCTCATATGAAAAAAAAGAAATTAGTATAGTATCAAATTTTGTATTTATATCTTTAAAATCTTTTACCATACACCTAATATTGCTTATATTATTGTCTTTTATTGATTTTTCTAAATAATTTATAGCATTTTGGTTTATATCAATACAAGTTATATCTTTCAGTTCTTTGCTTAAATACATATCTATTAAACCTAATCCACAACCTACATCACAAAAAGTTTGGCTATCTTTGATGTACGGAATTACTTCTTTAGCTAATATCTTGTGAAAACCAGTATATTCACTTGCATCAACAAAAGATTTTATTGTAGTATCATTCCAATTCATTCTCATATTTAAATTTCCCCACCGTCTTTTAAATTTACTTTCTGACCTGTACTGTAAAACATACTGTTTCTCTCATTTCCACTTATTATGCTCATTACTTTATCATGTTCTTTAATTACAAATCCTGATAAATCATTTACTCCATACTTAAATAATATAGGTGCCATTGGAGTTGCTGGACCTACCAATACCACATAAGCATTTTTGCTTAATTCTAAATACCAAGGAAAAGTTTTTGTACTTAATGTGTAACAAGATATAACTACAAAGTCCTGTTCAGGTAAGATATATGGTGCTGAAGTCTCTGGATAATCACCATATATATCTTCACTTTCTATTATGGATAAATCACAAACAGGTGCAAATAGTTGTTCTAAATAGTGAAAATGACCTATAACCGCTACCTTTTTTCCCCTTATCATATTCTGGTATGAAATAAAAGGGTCATTAATTCTATCTTCTATAAAATTGTTTTCATTTAACTTTATATTATTTTCTTTTGAAACTTTTACAGAATTATAATAAGAATTTATTGCAGCCAAGCCAATTCCTGATTCTGTGATATTCCAAGACTTAATACATCCAGCTATTTCATATAAAGATTTTCCTTTAAAAGATTTTACAAACTCTGGAGGACGCCCATCTTCACTATATACAAAACCTATACCACTACCTACACTACTTCTTACTAAAATATTATGTTGCCCAACAGCTATATCTTCAACTATTATCTCCTTAGGAATTCCTTCTATTAAATCATCATAAAGTTCCCACAAAGTCATTTACCTCCTCCTGTACAATACTCTCTATTTCTTTTCTATTTAAGACTTCACCTTTTCTAACCTTGTGCCTAATATCTAGTAAAATATTATCTAAGCTTTCTATGTATTTAATACTTTCTATTTCTTCATCTGTTGTAGATATTACCTTTGAAATTCCACCATTTTTAATAACTATTCTTTTATTAGCGTTTAAAGCTAATATAGGGTCATGTGTTGAAATCAAAATTATTTTTTCCTTTTTAGATAATAGTCTTAGAGCTTCCTTTCTATCTATACCTGCATTTTCAATTTCATCAATTAAAACTATTGGTGAAGAACTCATATATGCAGTATCCGATATCATAAGAGCTCTTGATTGACCTCCTGATAATTGGGTTATCTTTGTGGTTAATTCAAATTTTTCTCCAGCTAGTTTATTAGCACAATAAAAGCATTTTTTTACTATGTCATCTTGATTTTTACAAAAACGACTTTTAGAGTGCATTTGTAAAAATTCTTCTACTGTTAAATCCATTACAAAATTCATATTTTGTGAAAGTTGAGCTACTAGCTTTCCATCCATAACAAAACGAGTTTCATCACTTGGAATACTTTCATTTATTAATATTTGTCTGTTAGTAGGAGTGTCTCTCTGGGCTAAACATTCAATATCCTCTAACAGTCTACTTTTTCCTGAACCTGTAGGTCCAACAATACTTATAATTTCTCCAGCCTTTATTTTCAATGAGATAGCTTCTTTTTCTTTTAGCTTATTGTACCCACCATTAATAGTAATGCTTTCTATATTTAAACTCTTTTCATCTTGGCCAAATTCTTTTAAAAACTCCACCAATTTAATGTATAATTCTTCTTTTTCTATCCCAAAAGTTATATAAAATTCCTCATCTAAAGATTCTATTAGATTATTAAAAGTAATTGAATCATCTACATTACTTAGATTGTAATTTAAGAAAAAATCAAAGGCCATAGAGTAGTTTTCTTTTATCTCTTTTATAGACATGTTTAGTAAATTTTCATAATTATCATATTTCATAGTCAAACTCCATTTTCTTTATCATTCCCATTTGATAAGATTCTCCAATTCTAGTCTCTCCAGTACAGTAAGAACACACTGATGCTGGTGTTGTAAAACGTAATTGTTTTTCCCTAAGCGTGGTTATTTCTTTTATATCACTTAAATATTTCTTAAGTAAAAATACTCCTTGTCCTGTGATTCCATTTATAAATATTATCTTAGCTTTTGAGTTTACTTGACGTACATTAAAGGAAAATACCTCCCTTTCTGCTTGTGATACTATGTCTCCTTTTGTAATTACAACAATATCAGCATATTTTAGCATTGGTCCTATTTTTCTAGGTGTATTTATCCCTGATAAATTATCTATTACACAAACTGCTGGTATAGTTTTTATATAGGGTGAGCAACGATTACAAAGCCCTGCACTTTCAGTAATTAAAATATCTAAGTTTAATTTTTTAGACCAATAAAGTGCATCTTCAATATTACTTATAAAAAAATGGTCTGGACAAATTTTACCAGATAGTCCAATTTGAACAGGTATATTATTCTCTTCATATCTAATCTGGTCAAAAGATGTAAGACAGTCAAACTTTACTACTCCAACCTTATTTTCTTCTGCCTCCATAGCTTTAATTAGATGAAGAATAACAGATGTTTTTCCGGATGATGGTGGCCCTGCTACTGTAATTAGTTTCATATCAATTCCCCTTTTTACGAAAGAAAGTAGGTAAAATCCTACTTTCTTTTAATTTATGTCTATATATTATTTAATAACTTTATGCCTACACATTATTTAGTAACTTTATATCTATATATTATTTAATAGCGTTTTTAGTTAATTTGCTATATTGTTCATCACTTAAATCAACATGATAAAATAACTTATAAAATTCTTTTGTTTTTTCTTTTAAATCATAATTAAAATGCTCTGGATAAAGTATTTCAGATAGCCAAATCATACCCATATATCTATTTACAGATGGAGGGAATCCCATCCAATTATATGGCGTACTTGGTGCTTCATAGTATTTACCACTAGATATAGCACTTATTTTTTGCCATTCAGCTTGACTTCCTACTTTACTATATATACTCTGTGGTGCAAACACTATTACATCTGGATTCCATAAATATAATTGTTCTAACGATACTTCATTTCCATTGCCTTTACTTGATGGGTCATTGAGCTTTGCAACATTATTTGCAAGTATATTAATAATCTCAGAGTGGAAAGACCCTTCTGCGATTATATTTGTTCCTGTGTCTCCTACGCAATAAGCAAGGTTTACTTTATTCTTATCACCTATTTTCTTCATCGTTTCTACAGTTGTATCATAAGTAGTTTTACAGTAATCAGCTAATACTTTTGCATTATCTTCTACATTTAAGATTTCTCCTAGCTTAGTGTAACATTCTGACATATTAGCAGTTGTAGCTTCTATAAATATAGTTGGTATACCTGTTTGTTCTTGTATAGAATCTAAATCTTCTTTCATGCTACCTTTCTTCTCACCTATATCGATAATTACTTGTGGTTCTGCTGCTGCAAGGGCTTCCATATTTAAATCTCCCTTACCATAAAATTGACCAAAAACAGGAAGACTAGTATACTTTTTATCCACATAGTCTTTTGAATCCTCTGTCCAATCTCCTGATAGTCCAACTAGCTTATCTGGTGCTACTGAAAATAGTACGATTTGTGCTAAACTTCCTGAAGGTGCTATTTTTTCAATATTTGCTGGAATCTCAACTTTTCTACCTACTGAATCAGTAAACATTATTGTTTTAGATGCATTTTTATCCTCTTTTTTTTCTTTAGCATCACCATTTGACGATGTACATCCAACTAAAGATGTTATTACTAAAGTTAGTACCAATAACAATGATAATAATTTCTTTTTCATTTTATCCCCCTTAAGTAAATTATATAGTTACACTTTTTGGTATGCAGACTCTAATTTTATCATCATATAAGCTGTTTAATTCTACATCTATGTTATATAATTTTTTAATTAGACCAGAATTAATTATGTACTTAGGCACACCAAAAGCTAATATTTCATGATTGTATAAAGCTAAAACCTTGTCTGCATACAAAAATGCTTGGTCTGGATTATGTGTTGACTGAATTATTATATATCCATCCCTTGTTAATTCTTTTACTGTATTTAATACTCTAATTTGATTACCATAATCTAAATCAGAGGTTGGCTCGTCCATAATAAGTATCTTTGCATTTTGAGCTAAAGCTCTTGCAATAAGTACTAATTGTCTTTCTCCTCCACTTAAATTTATAAAATTCCTATCTTTTAAATAAGAAATTCCTATTTTGTCTAAAGATTCTTCAACTATTTCCATTTGTTTTTTAGTAGGTTTAGACATAGGTGAAATTTGTGATGTTGTTCCCATCAATACCATTTCAACAACAGAATAACTAAATACAGGATTATGAGACTGAGGGATATAAGCTATTTTTCTTGCTAGATTCTTAATTTTGTAATCCTTCAAGTTTTTTCCATCCAATAATATTTCACCTTTATATCCTTTTAATAACTGAAGTATACACTTAAACATAGTACTTTTCCCTGCACCATTAGGTCCTAATATACATAGTAACTGACTACCTTCAACATTAAAGGATATTTGATTAAGTACATTTTGATTTTTATAAAAATAACTGAGATCTTTAACTTCTAAAATCATATTAATCCCCTCTTTTCGTAATCAGATATATGAAAAATGGTACACCAATAAACGATGTTAATATACCTATAGGTATCTCACTAGTCCATAAATTTCTAGATACATTATCAACTAACAACAAAAACGATGCTCCAAACATAGCTGATGTTGGCAATAAATAAACAAAATTATTTCCAACTAATCTTCTAGATAAATGTGGTATTACAAGACCAACCCAACCTATCATTCCACTTACAGCAACACTTGCAGAAGTTAAAAGTGTAGCACATATAATAGTAATAAATCTTATACGCTTTGTATTTATCCCCATCGTTCTTGCCTCATCTTCTCCTACAGTCAATATGTTTATTTGCCAGCTAATAAGTATTAGAGGTACTATACCTATTAACATAGGAATAATTGCAAATTTTATGTCAGATATTTTAGCTCCTGATAAACTTCCCATTAACCAATATGTAATTGCAGGTAACTGGTCATTAGGGTCTGCTACAAGTTTTATAAAAGATGTACCTGAAGAAAATAATGAACTTACCATAATACCAGATAAAATTAAGCCTAACACTTTACTTCCCTTTGTTCTTTCACTTATAAAATAGACTAAAATTACAGTAATTAAACTAAAGATGAATGCACTAACTGTAACCTCTCTACCACTTTTATAAAGAAATAATGCTAAAGCAGCTCCAAATGCTGCTCCTGATGATGCCCCTAGTATATCTGGTGATGCCATAGGATTTAAAAAAATATATTGATATGATGCTCCTGCAGCTGCCAATGCCCCACCTACTAAACATGCAAGTACTATTCTTGGTAATCTAACATTTAAAAATATAGTTTCCATGCTATCTGTCCAAAACTTATCTATATTACATATTTTCGAAACTAAAATTCCAAATACTTGATGTGGTTCTACTGGATATTTTCCAAGTGCTAATGATACTAATATCAATGTAATCAATATTATAACTAAACAAAACATAATTAACTTATTACTTTTTGCACTCTTATTCACTTATTTAATCCCCTTTTGTCTCTACTATTTTCATTATGTTACCTGTCTTTTCAATATCCTCATAAGGTGCACTTATTTTTACTAAATTAAAACATTTATCTATATCATCTACAACAAATCCACCTATATTTTTTATACCTAATTTTTTGAAATCTGAAGATATAGGTGTCGATATATCACAAATTATGCTTTCTTTATTAAGTGAATCATTTGCTATTTTTATTAAATGTTTATTAATAATTAAGTCTCCACCTAAATATGTACTATCATAGTTTTCTACTAAATATCCATATGCTGATATGTTGTAATCCTCTTCTACTATTTTTCTATTGAAAAAATCCACATCATATCTAAATTTAATTTTATTTTTATTTTGAAGATTTCCCTCTACTACTGCTATTTTTTTTGATGAATCATCAATCATGGAAATGAAATGATGATTAATTTTCTCTAGGCTTAATGTTTTATTGCAAATATTCTGATTATAATAAGAATTTATTGCTGCTAATCCTAAACTAGCTTCTATAAAATTCCAAGATTTAATTGACTTGCATAAATCTTTTAAAGACATATTTATTTTTATATCGTTTTCAAAAGGAAATCTTTTATCAGATAATAAATGACTAATACCTGCTCCATAATCTGTTATTACCATAGCAAACTCTGAGCCTATAATAAAATCTTTTACTCTTATGTTTTCTGGTATTTTATCTATTAAATTATTATAAAACTCCCACATTTTGTCACCCCCTTCAAAGTAATTATATTATGTTTTATTATATTTAGCTATATTTTTTTATATTTTTCTGTATTTTTAGTTATGTTTCATTATGTTTTACCATGTTTAATTGTATTTTCGTATTTAACTACACAGTACAACCTCATAAAAATATCTTAATATTACATATCAAAGAATTTTTTATAAATTAATTCTTTTCACACCTTTTAAACGAATTTTCTAAGTATATAGGTTTTATCTATCTCATTTTCACTTATAACTTGTCCCACTATTTTTTTAAACTAATTGCTTTGACAAATACAATAATTTCATTTTTATCTCTTTTTACTAATATTACATCATTGTTTAAGATTTAAATTATTTTAATATGTCCCTACCTTTAATAAATATATTATTAAAAAATTTATAATTACTAAATACAGTCTTTATTCTATCTAAAATGATATTTTCTATTTATAAAAGTTCAAGAAATAAAAATATACTATTGTACTTACAATTAACTTTATAATTTTAAATTTGTTTAAATTTATTAATTATGGTATTTTATTTTATGAGGTGATTTCGTTGAAAAAAACAATAAAAGTAGTTGCTGCAATTATAGAAAATGAGAATAATGAAATTCTATGCGCTCTTAGAGCTCCAAATATGTCTCTACCAAATCATTGGGAATTTCCAGGTGGAAAAGTTAAAGAAGGAGAATCTTTATTTGATGCAATAGAAAGAGAAATACAAGAAGAATTAAGTTGTAAAGTAAAAGCAGATATTGTATTTGCTGAAAACACTCATGAATATGAAAAAATTATAGTAAACTTAATTGGTATAAAATGTTCATTAATAAAAGAGTTTCCTACACCTAATGAACACTCTAAGTTAATTTACCTTCAAAAGGAAAACTTAAGCTCTTTAGTATGGGCACCTGCAGATATCCCTATTGTAAAAGAGATAATGAAATAGGGATATATTAATATATCCCTATTTCATTATCTCTACTTTTTTTATAAATTCCCTATATATTTTAACAGGAACTTCTTGATGAAGTTTTATCTTCATGGTTATAGGTTTCTCCCCACTATATTCTACAGTGTCACCCTTACCTATATAAATATATGGTTGTGCTTTCTTATCTATTTCTTTATATTTTCTCACAAATAAGTGCAAGTTAACTTTTCTATCTTTATTATGAATTAAATTCTTACCTCTATCAGTCAACTGTCGTGTAGAATTTGGAGATTGCCACTGAAAATAATTTTGATTTAAAAATTTATCCTTATAATTTATCCTTTCGTCTATTCCTTCCTCTTTATGCAAATCGATAAATAGGAAATATTCATTCCCATTAACTAAAAGTCCACTACCCCTAAATGCAGAATGAATCTTTCTATAATTAGAAAGTAATGCTATATCAATCATTTTGTACTGTTCATATAATTTTAAGAATGGTACTCCATAGTAATTTTCTTTGAACTCTTTTTCATATCTAATAATCCCATAAGTAATAGCATCCTCTATATATTTTCTATATTTTTTATCATTAATTATTTGTGTAAATATACTACTTCTATATAAAGTATCACCTTTATACTCTATTAGTTTAACCTTACTTTTTATTATTGATGAATCGCAATATTGATGATTTAAACATTCAAAAGCATGAATTACACTATCAGGGTCTATTTTATTAATATACTTCAATATTTCATTACTTGCTATCTTTATGTTAATACTATTATGATTTAATAAATATTTAAGTATAATAAATTCATTTATTCTTTTTAAAGGTAAACTAGTATTTAATTCTTTTAATATTTTTTCAAAATTCTCATCCATTAATAATGTTTTTATACTATCATCCTTTTCTGTCTTACCTACAAAACTTAAATAAGTCCCATCTTTATCTATAAACTTAACTGGGTCTGGTGAACCATCAAACTTTATAAAATCTAATAAAAAATATGGTACTCTTTCTCCACATAAGATTTTGAATTGATTATATTCATCCTTCAAATATTGTGCTGACCTAAAATTTTCTCCATCAATTTGTGTTAGAATTCTTTCCTTAGAAATTTCATCAATTTGAATATGAGTACATCCTGGTATACTAGCGAAATCAGTACTTACAGCTACCTTTATGCTATCCTTATCATAATATCTTGCACCATTTAAAGCTATAGCGATTAAAAAAGTTTTCTTATGATTTCCTATAAAATCAAGTACTGTTAAAAATTCTTTATCTCCACTTTTTCTAAGCCCTCTCCCTAATTGTTGAATGAATATTATAGGAGATGCAGTAGGTCGTAACATTAAAATTGTATTTATAGAAGGTATGTCAACACCTTCATTAAAGATATCAACAGTAAATATAGCCTGCAAACTATCCTTATTACTTTCTAATCGTTTAATATATTCTTGTCTTTTATCAATAGAATCCTCACCACAAAGCGCAACACTATTTATACCTCTTTTCTTAAACTCTTCAGCCATATATCTTGCATGTTCTATATTTACACAGAATCCTAATAATTTTCTAAACTGTCCATCATGCCCATAAAAATTCATTTTTTCAATAATAAAATCTACTCTTTTGTGTATCATTAAACGTTTAGCTAACTCTGAGGTATCCTCTAAATTAACATTTTCTAAATCTACACCTTCAATATCTGTTATACCAAAGTAATGAAATGGTATTACTAAATCTTCTTCAAGTGCTTCATGCAATCTAACTTCTAAGGCAACATTATTATCAAAAAGCTCAAATACACTTAAACTATCACATCTCTCTGGAGTAGCTGTCATACCTAATATAAACTGAGGTTTAAAGTAATTCAAAATATTTAGATATGATTTACTAGCACTATGATGAGCTTCATCAATTATAATATAATCGAAACAATCCTCTTCAAACTCAGTGTAATACTTATTCATAGTCTGTATTGTTGCAAATAGATAATCTGCTTCAGAGTTTTTTTCATTACCAGTAAATAAACCTGTTTTTAAATTTATTCCTCTTAACAATCTATCAAATGTTTCCTTGGCTTTTTTTAAAATTTCTTCCCTATGAACTATAAATAATAATCTCTTCGGTTTAAATTCCATTACATCAAATGCGGACATATATGTCTTTCCTGTTCCAGTAGCTGCAATAACTAAGGCTTTATTTTCTCCATGAGCCCTTAGCCTTTCTAGATTTTCCATAGCTTTTATTTGCATCTTATTAGGTCTGATAGGTACAAAATTATCAAACACCATTTTTCTTTTTAATTCTGTTCTTTTAATTTCATTTAAAAATAACATATATCTTTGTAACACTTCATCATTAAGATTTGAACTCATTTTCCAAAGGTTGTCATACTCTTTCAATGCATCTTTTAAAAATGGCTCCTCTTCTTTTGAAACTATCTTTACATTCCATTCTATATTGCTTTTTAATGCACTTTGAGTAATGTTTGAAGAACCTATTATAATTTTATAGTTGTCTTCATTTTCAAAAATGTATACCTTTGTATGAAAACCTTTTTCTCTATCTGCTATGAATATTTTCATATCTATATTATTAAATTCTTGTATTTTTTCTAATGCTTTTGGCTCTGTAAAATTTAGATATGTAGTAGTTATTATCTTACCTTCTACATTTTTTTCTTCCAATTCTTTAAATGTATCTAGCAACAACTGTACTCCACTATAATTTATAAAGGCTACACTAAAATAAAATGCTTTACATTCTTTTAAACTTTTCTTTAATTCATTTAATAAATTACTATATTTTGAATTTATAATTAGTTGTTTTGATTCCTGCATTGTTTTCCCCTTAATTGTTATAAATATGTTTAAATTATAGCATAAAACTAAAGAAGAGTCCCTATTTTCACTTGTATCGTTATTTGTGTAATTATTAATTTTGTAATAACTAGCCTATTTAATCAATATGTGTATAATATTATTCAATATAGTGTTAATATAGCTTGAAATAAAGTCTATAATAATCACTTTATAGTAACTTATTTTTAATTTTATGTAGAATGTTATTTCATTATATAATTGATAATTTCAATTTTATATGTATTTCTTCTCCTGTCTTAATCAAAAATTTTCTTTAATTATTTTCTAAATAATATTCACTTAATAGAATATTATAAAAAGGTATTGAACATTCATCCAATACCCTTTTTATAGGTTTTAATGGCAGATAATAAAGATAACCCTTAAAATCTACTGTTTATTTAATTTTTTACAACAATAATTATTTTTTGTCTGCTAAATCTAATTTTTTACTGTTTTTATTACCAATTATTAAACATATTCCACCTATTGCTAATAATACGATTAAAAATACTAATACTATATTATAGCTTCCAAACTTATCATATATAAATCCATATATTGGAACTAACAATATAGATGCTAATGGAGAACCCATCGAAACTAAAGAAAATATTTTTTCATACTCTTTAGATCCAAAGAATGTAGAAGTTAAAATTGGAGATACAACTCCTATGGATGACATTGATAATCCATGTAAAAATGTTGCTGACATAAATACTGCATATTTATCTCCTGCAAATAAGAATAATATGATTGCTAGCAATCCAACAGCCACTACAGATATAGATGTTGTCATTATCCCTAATTTATCACTAAAAACACCTATTAATATTGAACCAATTGCTGACCCTATCATTGACAGAGAAAGAGCTGTTCCTATACTAACGATGGAATACCCTACACTTAAACCATAAGTTGTAATATGTTGAGAAAATACTGCAAATCCTGTTATAGAAATCATAAATACTAATAACATAAAAAATGCCAATGATTTAGTTGCAACTTTTGAAGATACACCTAAATTTTTATTATTCTTTGTTTCCTTATCAGTATTTTTAGTATTAGTATCGTATCCATATGGATGTGTATTTTTATCTCCTGGTTTATCTTTTAAAAAGATAACAGCCAATATTATAATACATACAATGGAAACTGCACCAAATGATACATATGTGAATCTCCATCCATTATTTGCTATTAAACCGCTTAATAAAGGTTGAAATACAGCTCCTAACAGACTTGTTATAGTCATCATTAATCCCATAACTAAACCTCTATTTGCTACAAACCATCTATTAATAAGCACAGGACCTAGAAGATTTACTAATAAAACAGCTCCCATAGCTAGAGGAACTGACATTATATACCATCCCCACACTGAATTCATAAATCCTAATGACACAAATGGTATGCCTTGTAATAATATTCCTATGATTGCAATTGTTTTAGCACTATATTTATTTAATATATTACCTGCTATAGGTAACCAAAATAGCATTGTGATTGAAGAAATACTTAAATAAATTGATAGTTGACCAATTCCAATACCAAGTTCCTGTGATACAGGTGATAAAAATAAACCTGATGATCCATTTAGAGCTGGCCCAGCAATTCCTCTAATCAACGATACAGCTACTAAAATTATCCATGCATAATGAAATTTCTTTAATTTAGACATATACATATCTCCTAACTGTTCTAAGTATAAAACACTCTAATTCAATAACTAAGTTACTAAATTAGAAGTATTTTAATTATATAATAGTTTCTATTGAGCCCAAAACGTCATATTTACAAAAGGTGTAAATTAGTCCTAATCCATAACATTCTATAGCACTATATACATTATTTACTATCTCACATACTTTTTATTCCATCGCTTTAGAATGTTAAGTTAATCTCTCATTAACAGATTTTAACTCTCCAGTATATACAAAACTACTCATAATATATCTCTTCTTTACTAATCTACTTTTTTTACTGCTGGAGGTTGCCAAGTTCCTTCTATAGCACAGTTATCTGGACCGTATAATCTCAAAGACATATAAAATTTTTCTTTTGGAGCTGGTAACCAGTTAGCTTTTTCTTCTTCTATTTCTGGTTCCTTATTCTGAATATATATTGTCAATGAACCATCTTCTTCATAAATTAATCCTTTTGTGCGGTCTCCTATTGAATAACGATCAATTTGATTATCATATAAAAATGCATTTCTAAATATATACATTGTTAATGACCAGAATTGGCTTACTGGAGGTAGTTCAACAGATGTAAATGTTAATCTATAGTCAAAATTACCATCTAGCATTTGTCCATTACTATCTTGAAATGTACTTGGATAAAGTGATTCTTGAGGTTGATTTGCAAGAGCTCCTTTATACCAAACTACTGCACGTTGAAGATAGTCTGTACCATAGTTTCCTATACCTTTACTAGCTATTCTCCAGAAATTGACTTCTTCACCAAATCTCATACCTCCTTCATCTATAAGCTTTTTAGCTTCTGAACAAGCTTCCTCTATTACTTCAACTGGCAATTCATTAATTTCTTTTACTTCTTTTAGTATATCTTTTTCATTTTTAGGCATTGATGATATTTGTAATACATTTTCTAATGTCTCGAAAAACTCTTTATTAGTTGAATTTTTGTAAACAGGTAAAGACTCTATATCATTAATTTCTACTTCAGAAATAGATTTCACTGTTATTTTATTTTGAATATCTTTTACTATTTCGATATCTAATTCATTATTTATTAAAATCCTCAAAAACGCTAGCACAAATGAAGTGTCACTTCTTACTAAATGGTAATCATCTGGCAGATTTCCATTCCAATCTGGTCCAACTATTACAAATTTTTTTGCACTAGTTCCTGTAGTTCTCTTTCCTACATTAGTTAAAGTTTCACTGACAAAATTCAATAATTGAATTGAATAATATCTTCCTTCAGTATCTGGAACCTCAATTACTACAGGTTCTTTTCTTAAGTCTAACCAGGCTCTTGAATATGTTGTATCATTATTTGGAGCTGGTATAAAGGATGTTTTAGGTGATGCTACTGATGCAGTATGTTCAAATTCATTAAATTTTGTGGTTTTTGTTTCTGGATTAACTACTTGTGTATAAAGTAATTCATACATACCAACTACTGGATATCCTTGGACATATACATCTACAATTTCTTTTTTAGTATTATTTTCTTTCATAAATATGTCTCCTCATTTTAGCTGTTTTCTTTCATTGTTTATCTTATTATGTTAGATAATGTAACCAAAATTGTAAAAAATAATCCTATATTAAATACTTTAGTAATAAATAAGCATAATCAAATCATAACTATTTAAATGTTCGTTATTCCATAACATAAATTAAATAAGCAAAAAATAAAGCCATGCAAACTAATCTAATTTACATGGCTTTATACTCATCAATCTACACCTAATACAGATTTAACTTTTGCTGCTATTGTAATAACTCTTGGTCCAAATACAACTTGAACTAAATTTTTCTTTCTTGCTGTAAAGCTTAACTTCTTCTGAGCTTCTTCCTAGTGTCTTTATATCAAGCTTCTTAATTGCCCATGTGAATATTACATAAGTAACTATAAAGAACATTGGGAAGTATCTCATTACCATAAATCCTAAATCATTTATTACTTTAAAGAATACATTTATAAATAAGCCTTCATGTATTAATCCACAAGCCTTAAATCAGAAACATTTTCCATATTTACAAAAGCTAACCTTAATTCTATAAATACCCCTGCTATAACAAGTAATATAATAGGAATCATCATTGATTCAGAAAGTACTTGTAATTTATCCTTCATTTTGTATAGATTATAATTAGTTAGACAATAAATATTTTGTCATGATATTATTATATATAATAGTACAAAGAGATATTGTTTTATCAGTGCTATAAAGAGTAATATCTAATATGAAATAATTATAATAATTGAAAAGGAAGTAATCTATGAAAATAGCAATCATAACAACTGAATTTTTAAAAGAATTTGTAGCTAATTCTATAAAAAAATTAAATATTAATGCAGAAATTGAAATATATATTTATAAAGATTTTTCTCATGTTGGAGATTTATATCTAGAAATCGAAGATAAGTTTGATGGATTCGCAGTCAGTGGACCTATACCTAAGGAAGCTATTACAAAAAAAGTTGGTACTATAAAAAAACCTTTAGTTGATTTTGGTACTGATTTACAAAGTTATTACGATATGTTTCTAAAACTTATTTTTAAATACAATACATTAGATTTTTCTAGAGCATACTTTGACCTAATGGATTGGGCAGATAATCCAAAAGACATATCATATTATCTATCAAATGGTACATTTGGAGATTTAATGTGTAGTATTAATGAAAATGCCTCTAAGATGAGTTTATCTGATATAGCAGAGCTTGAAAAAAATATTGAAAAAAAACATATTAAGTTATGGAATGAAGGGAAAATTGATTTTTCTACTACTCATTTTAGTAGTATTGTCCCTATGTTACAAGATGCAGGAGTAAATTTTCACTTCATATATCCTGACATAAATTTATTGAAAAGTACTTTTAATGAATTAATAAAGGACATTCATCTGCATAGAATGAAGGTAAACCAACCTGGTGTAATATATATAACAGTTAAAGATATGAACCATTATGATTATACTATAGACCAAATTTATAAAATATTAAACAATCTAAAAAAAGATAAATTAACTGATTTTATAATTGAAAAAGATAGTAGCTCTTTTAAGATTTTTACTAAATGTGAGACCATTAAATCATTAACTAAAAATTTCACTACATGTTATATAAAAGAATCTATTGAAAATAGTATAAACCTTAAAGTATGTGTTGGGTATGGAATTGGTAATAATATAAAACAAGCCATGTCTAATGCTATAAATGCTAATAAGGAATCTAAAATAAATCCTTTAAACTACAGTTTCTTAGTTAATGAAAGTTATGAGACAATAGGGCCTTTACTATGTGATAAATTACTTACTGTTTCAAATAAAGTAACTCCACACATAAATACAATTGCTAAAAATTCCAAATTGTCTACTCTTACTATTCAAAAGATTATATCTGTTACTGAAATTCTTCAAAGAGATGAAGTTACTCCTAAGGAATTATCTTCTTGTTTAAATGTAACAGTAAGAACTGCCAATAGATTTTTAAGTAGTCTACTAAAGTCTGGAAATGCTACTATATTATACGAAAAACAAAACTCAACAAAAGGTAGACCTGAGAGGGTATACAAATTATTTATATTAGAAAACAAACATTAAAATCTAGAGTACATAAAAATATTTTATCATTGAATAGTAAATAAAGTTATATGGTTTTCTAAAAGGTATATCCCATATTTGGTTTTTAAGATATACCTTTTGTGATATTTATTAATAATTTATGTTATTCCCTATTAAAATTATTTTGTAGCCATTTCACTTCGCAATGAGCAAATAAACAGTAAAATTTCGTGTTCTTTTGATAATGAAAAAATGCTGGCATAAAAATTGTAATCTTATATTTTAAACTTTATATCTCATTTAAGGAGTTGGAATATCATCTGGAATAGGACACTTATATGTTTTTCCATTCATAGATTTATCGAATTCTTCTTTTGCCTTTTTAGCTATATCTGGATTATTCAGTATCTTAGCTCCAAACATAGCCATAATTTTTGCCGCATATATCATACC